>JBLIML010000028.1:0-30407 GCA_047638675.1 Planctomycetota bacterium
GGGATCACGTTCTCAACCAGAGCCATTGCAGATTCCCTGAGTGTACCTACGGGCTCGCCACTACTCGGGTCTTTTTCAATGACACCGCCTTCGGGGTCAGGGGTCTCGCTAGTAATTCCAGCAACTTGCAGGGCCATCGAGTTAGCCCAGCCGCTATGGCCATCTATCCCGCTAACATAGACTGGCCTGTCGGGAATTATCTTATCCAGCAATGCCTTGTCAGGTTTACCTTCAGGTGGAAATAAGGAAAGCAGCCAGCCGGCACCTACGACCCAGCCTTCTTTGGACGATTCAGCACAGCCAAGCAACTTGTTTAGTATAGCCTCAACGCTTCTCAATTCGTGTAAAGGACATTCGGTTATTTCAAGACCGCTGTAAATAATATGGGTATGAGCATCATGAAAGCCCGGCAGGATCATGCCGCCATCGAAGGTCATTACCTTTGTGTTGTCGCCTTTATGTTGTTCCACATCTGTCGTGCTACCGACAGCCAAAATTTTTCCGTCTTTAATCGCTACGGCCTCTGCCCAGGTTTGTTTAGGATTAAGGGTGTAAATTTTTGCACCGGTTAAAATTGTATCTGCGTGTGAGGTTTGAACGGGACTTTCTATCACGGTATCGACACTTGATTTTTCATCGCTGCACGAAGTTAAAAGTGCAAAAGCGAAGAAACACGATAGGGAGATAGTGCAAGTTTTAATAGATATTTTGTTCATGATAGATCTCTATATTTACTGTCAATGAAAAACGATTGTGCAACAGTTCCTGTGCGCTAACAAGAATAGCAAACTAACAAAAATCTGGATTCCCGCTAAAAGCATGCGGGAATGACGGGGTTTTATTTTTTTCATTCTCAGGAGGACTGTTGTGTTTTTACTCACAGATCCTGCTGAGAATCCTAAAGAATTAATGTTCAGAAAGTAATTTCCCAAAGCCGTAAACTTTATCCTCGACGCCGTTTTGACGAAGTGCATGCCAGTAGGTCGCGGTGTTAATCGCAATAACGGGTTTGTCCAACCAGAACTCAGCCATCGCGGCCACTTCAGCCATGATTAGATTCGTTCCGGCCTGAATGATGGCATCAACACCATCATCATTCACTTCAATAATCGCATCACGTAGCGCCTGTTTCGTTACATGAGAGATCAACATGGGACTGGCACATTTTAATCCTTTGATATTGACTACTTCAAACCCACAATCTTCAAAATACTTAACCACGTTCTCATCGCCTACCGGCATATAGGGGGTGACGATGCCTATACGTTTAATATTGCCATAGGCTTCCAGGGCCGCAAGGCAGGATTCCGAACCGGTTGTCATGCCGACTCCAGCCCGCTTTTCGAGACCTTGTTTCAAGGCGGCCGCGCCTTTCTTACCGTCCCAGAAGGCCTCTGCTGACATGCCGAGAATGACATGGTCGGGACTACAGGACATGATCGCGTCAAGGGCGTCACCCGTGGCATGGCGGATATTGTTAAGCATCAGCATAAAGGAATCGTTATCTGTCACCTTTGTGTCCGGGATGATGATGCGGGAGAAATGATTCGTGACGCCATGGGGTGCCATCGCATCGTACTCAGGTTGCACGGCGGTGTTGGTGGATGGCGCCAGCACGCCAAATTTTTTTCGGAAGCCTAATGAATCAACCATAACAACGTTAACTAATTGACTTGTCTTGATTGCATGTGTGGCAGGATATGTTCACCGAAGAGATCAATGTCATGATCAAAATCCGGGAAAGCAAACATACAGGCATCAACCTTGGCTTCATCGTAAATGCGATCGAGATAATTCGCCAATGACCTATATCCTCCAACCAGGGTAGGTAAACCCATAAACATCTTTTTCTTCTTCAAGCTTTCGGACATGCCATCGGACTTATCCAGTTCAGCACTGCCACCAAGGTTGGCAATTGCTTCCTCATCGGCTCCAGCGACGATGTGATCAAATCGTTTGTTTGCCTCTTTGTCAGTCTCAGCTGCGATGACATTAAACAGGGCTATTGTTCCCACCTTTCTGTTTAATGCCTTTGCACTCGATTGAAGTTGCTCAGTGATATTTGCGAAAGCCTTAATATCATCTTCAATATCATTGGTGTTACCGCCGGCGATAACAAAATTGCGTTCAGCACATTCAGCAGTAAACTGAATGCCACGGGCGGATTGTCCCGCACACACCAGCGGAATCGGCGTAGTAGGAATGGGTTTTATCCGCGCTTCATTCATTTCAAAGAATTTACCTTTGAAATCACAGTAACCGTCCTCCCATAAATCTTTCAACACCTTTACGTATTCGCTTGCATAGTCATAACGGGTTTCAAAATGTTCATCGCCTGGCCATAAACCCATTTGCAGAAATTCATCTTTGTACCAGCCGGATACAATGTTCAATCCAAATCTTCCCGGGCAGACGGCTTCAATCGTAGAAGCCATTTTTGCCGCAACGGCCGGATGCAGGGATAAATTAGTAACGGATGGATAGAGTTGTATGGTCTTTGTGATGGGAGCGAGCGATGCAGTGAGGGTAAACGAATCCAGGGCATGGTCCCAATACTCAAGTTTTCCACCGAAACCTCTAAACTTAACCATCGACAAGGCAAATTCAAAGCCAAGCGCTTCACATTTTAATGTTACGTCACGGTTTAACGCCCAGGTCGGCCAGGTTGGTGGAACATTATGGGAAATGATAAAGCCACCTTTTGCTATGGGAAGGAAAATACCTATTTCCATCATTTTAATATCTCCACATGTCTAACTCGATTTAATGATTGTTATAAATTGTGTTTATCATACGATAGCGCATTTATTTAGCCTAGATGATTCTTATATATGTCTGAATTTATACTCTATGATGCAGCCAATAGCCCTTGTGGAAGACGGGTCAGAATGACTTTGTTAGAGAAGGGTCAGCCTTTTGAAATTCGCTGGTTGAATTTGGGCTTAATGGATCAAAAGCAAGCCTGGTATTTAAAACTGAACCCCAATGGCCTGGTTCCGACTTTGTTGCACGGTGAAAAAGTGCTATTTGAATCCAACGTCATCAATGAATATCTGGATGCTGTCTTGCCCTCACCAAAATTGATTCCCGATTCCGCTGATCTTCAGGCACAGATGCGTATGTGGATGGCCTACGAACTGGAATGGGCTAAACCTTTCAGGGAGGCTATTTACCAAACTTATGGAAAATCCCGTCTTAGGCAGACGGGTATCAGTGAAGAAAAACTGGCAAGCGAGGTTAAAAAGCGCACAAGCAATACCGTATATGAAAAAATGGCGATAAAAAACTTAAGGGAAGAAAAAAATGAAACCTTGCTTGATACCAGTATTGCGATACTAATGGAACGAATAGGCTGGATGGAAGAACAATTGAAAGATGAGCGATTATGGTTGCTGGGTGATCAGTTTAGTCTGGCCGATATTGCGCTGGCACCGCGACTGGATTTGTTTTCATTAATAGAAGTAAGCGATTTTTATCAACGATTTCCAAAAATTGAGCAGTATATGGATAGAATTAAAAACAGAGATAGCTGGCAACGATCTGGCGTACTACCGGACTCAGATTTAAGAAGGGTGATGATAGAGTAAGTTGTAGATGATATTCTTCGGCGCCTGAAGCCATCATGAAAACAATAATAAATCACCCCTGGCTCGTTATAGCCGCATCACTAGTTCTGATTCTATTAATAGGAAGCGGCGTACGCGATCTCGCCCTGAAAGATGATTACCGGATGTTTTTCAGTTCCGATAATCCTCAGCTATTGTCATTTGAGGCCTTTGAAGATACCTATGTTAAAAGTGATAGCGTGCTCATTGCGCTAGCCCCCGATGATGGCAATGTTTTTAGTGTAGATACGCTTGAAGCAATACGTTGGCTGACGGAGCAATCCTGGCAAATTCCTTATTCAACACGTGTCGATTCCATCGCAAATTTCCAGCATACCTATGCCGAGGAAGACGATCTGATCGTGGAAGACCTGGTTGCTGAGAATGCCGACTATGATGAAGTTGCCATACAGAAAATTAAAAGTGTGGCATTGGCGGAACCCTTGCTCGTTAATCGGCTGATTTCCTCTGACGCCAAAGTGGCCAGTGTCAATATCAATATTTCGATACAGGGCGAAGAAGCGCATATTGTCAATACAAAGGCGGTCACTGCAGCCAGAGAACTACTGGATGAATTTCATCTCAAGTTTCCAGCCATTCAGACTTATCTGACAGGCACCTGTGTGATGATGATGGCATTTCCAGAGGCGATAGAGCGTGATGGTGCGTTATTGCTTCCCGCAGCCCTCGTCTTAATGATGGGCATATTGTTCTTCCTGCTTCGTTCGATTACAGCAACAGCATGTACTTTGGTTATTATTTTACTTTCTATTCTCGCGGCCTTCGGTTCGGCGGGTTATGTTGGTTTTGACTTTACGCCTGCGGTTGCGACATCGGCCATTATCATACTTACCATGGCCGTTGCTAATTGCGTGCACATATTGATGAGTTTCTTTTACGAGATACAAAATAATAAAGAGCCTCGTGAGGCAATATTGGAAAGTGTACGCATAAATATGATGCCGGTGTCGCTTGCCAGCCTGACAACAATGCTTGGATTTCTGAGCCTGAATTTTTCTGAAGCCCCACCATTTCGACAAATGGGTTCAACGGTGGCGATGGGTGTATTTTATAGTTACCTGCTTTCCATTACGCTGCTTCCTGCCATTTTGAGTAAATTACGGCCTGGCTCGAGTGGTCGTTCTCGTCGTCCTGTTTTGTCATTGCAGGCACTTGGATCGTGGATTGTGCTCAATAACAAACGACTACTGATTGCTATGGCGATGTTGATTGTTGCCTTGACCTCGCTGATCCCGCTAAATGAACTGAATGATACAATACTGCACTACTTCGATGACCGTTATGCGTTTCGACGAGACACCGATTTTTTAACCGAGAATCTTACCGGGATGTATAGCATTGAATATTCGCTTGAAGCATCGGAAGCCGGTGGTATCAGTGAGCCTGTATTTTTGCGGCGTGTCAGCGATTTTGCAGACTGGTTCCGGGAACAGGAAGGTGTGATTCATGTCTCGGCTTTTACCGATACGATGCGTCGTTTGAATAAAAATATGCACGGCGATGAGGAATCTTATTATCGCTTGCCGGATGAGCGGGAACTAGCAGCGCAATATCTGTTTCTTTATGAAATGTCCTTGCCCTATGGATTGGATCTGAACGACCAAATCAATATCGATAAATCTGCCTTGCGCTTAACAGTAACAATAGAAACGGTATCCAATAAGGAAATATTAGCGCTGGATGCCGCTGCGTTGACATGGCTAGGTGAACACGCCCCGGAAATATCGACTATGGGTGGAACTGGTGTTCCCGTGATGTTCTCCCATATGACCAAGCGTAATGTCATTGCTCTGACTGTGGGTGCTTTGGCGGCACTGATCTTGATTTCATTTATTCTTATTTTCGCCTTTCGGTCGATAAAATTTGGACTTATTAGTTTGATTCCCAACCTGACACCGGTCGCCATGGGTTTTGGTCTTTGGGCGGTGGTTCACGGTGAAATCGGCTTGCCCTTATCTGTGGTGCTCGGTATGACGATGGGTATTATTATCGACGATACCGTACATTTTCTAAGTAAATATCTGCGTGCGCGCCGTGAAAAAGGCCTTTCTAATGAGGATGCGATTGTTTATACCTTCACCACAGTAGGGGGGGCCTTACTGGTGACCTCCTTCGTTTTGATTGCTGGCTTTGGTGTACTCGCCTTCTCCGGATTTACGCTTAACTCACACATGGCAAGATTGACAGTTATTGTCATTGCCTTTGCACTATTGGCAGATTTCTTTTTTTTACCGCCGCTTTTAATGTTATTGGATCGTAAAACGTCGCTAAGTTAAAAACAGAAGTACTTCTGGATCACTAGCAACAGAGCGTCAGTAAAAATTTATCTTAGTGCAATTCAGTTAAAAGAGCGGCAATTGCCTTAAGCGATTGACCCGGCGCCATCAGGTGTACACCCGAAATCCCTTTTATCTTTTGCATCGCCTCGATGAGTTCAATTGCGATTCGCCTACCTTCCTGTTTAGGATCCTTACTTTCTTCTAAACGTTGCACAACAGTGTCGGGGACGGAAACACCCCATAAATTTTCTCGCATCCATAGCGCTGATTTAGCCGAGGCGATAGGTCCAAGACCGATCAATACATTTACATTTTCAAGAAAACCTCTTTCACCCAAATCTGCAATATATCCTTCTATCAAATTGATGTCATAACATAACTGAGTTTGTACAAAATGTGCACCGGCTTCGATTTTTTTGACAAGCGCAGGATAAGAATCATCTTTTTTAATCCTTTGTGGTACATCGGCGCAACCAATATGAAAATGCGGTGGCTTATCTATTTCACGTCCGTTCGGCAAAACGCCCTTATCACTCATGTTTCGCGCAAGACTAATTAATTCCGCACTATTAATATCATGGACCGCTTTAGCATCGGGCTGATCGCCATTGGCGGCGTCATCTCCAGTCAAAGGTAATAAATTACAAATGCCAAATGCGGCAGCGCCAATAAGGTCTGCGCTCAATGCAATACGATTTCTGTCTCGACAGGTGAGCTGAAGCACAGGCTCGATATTATTTGAGGCGAGGATAGCTGCAGCAGCGAAACTCGACATAGCGGTCTTCGCAGCTGCGCCATCGGTGATATTTATCGCTTCAACAATCCCTCTAAGGGGATCAGCTTCGTTGACTATGGATTCTGCATCTGTCGTTAACGCCGGGACTAATTCTGCGGTAAAGCAAAATTTTCCTTCGCCAAGAGATTTTTCAAGTTGGTTTAATAGTTTCATTATCAGGCAGTGTTTATTAAGAGATCAGGGATCTTATATCAATAGAATAATGTCATACAGTACAGGGAGAACACAGAGCAGAAAAGCCATAACTCTATGTTCTTTATAATCTATCATTTATAATGCATGTCGCAGCGACATTTAGCCGCCTTAGCATTTATATTAGGAACGTGCATGAGTTACGAGTACATAAAAAATAAATTAGACAACAAAGAACTTGTTTTTCTGGATGGCGGTACCGGTACGGAAATTGAGCGCCAGGGAGTGACTATGAATGATCTGGCCTGGTGTGGCATTGCTCATATGGAGCATCCTGATGTGGTGAGGAAAGTGCATGAAAGTTATATCGAGGCGGGTGCAGATATCATCATTGCGAATACTTTTAGCACCGCTCCTCATCTCGCACTACGTTTGGGCCTTGAAGACAAGATAGTCGAAATAAATAGTGAGGCCGTAAAAATCGCACAACGGGCGCGCGATTGCAATAACAGAAATGTTTGCGTTGCGGCATCTATGTCGTCGCTACCCGCTCTTGACTCACGCCACATTCCATCCGGCGATGAAATCAGTGAGGGTTACGCAGAGCAAGCGAAAATTCTCGCTGAGGCAGGCGCAGAATTGATTGTCACAGAAATGATGATGGATATTGAAAATGCCACTATAGTGGTGCAAGCAGCCAATAGTGTTGGCCTCCCCGTTTGGACAGGTTTTAGCGTATCGATAAATGATAAGGATGAGCTCACAAACTATGACGATATTCAGGGCTTCGAATATGAGCGCATGTCGTTCGAGAAAATGGCAACAAGTGTTCTACCATTAGGCTGCGATGTCGCTGGTATTATGCATTCACGGGTTGACCATGTTGAGTCAGCGCTCGCGGAATTGGCTAAACTATGGAAAGGCCCCATGATGGCCTATGCGGAGAGTGGTCACTTTGTCCCGCCAAGCTGGAAATTTGAAGATACGATATCCATTGCAGAGTATTTTGAGTATGCCCTTAAATGGATGGACGCGGGAGCACAGGTCATTGGTGGCTGCTGCGGAATAGGGCCTGAACATATCAAAGTATTAAAAGATAATTTGCCACCCAGGATAAGCAACTAGCTGATCATGAATTGCTCTACGATTATGAAGGCATGAGTACAGCCCGGGAAACAACGCGACAGGGTGAAGCATTTTTTCGCATCACTCCGAACAAAGCGGCCTTACTTATCATCGATATGCAAAACGGTTTCCTGGAGCCTGGCGCGATGCTTGAAGTACCTGCTGGTCGCGACATCATTCCCAATATCGTCAATTTAATGGGTGAATGTAGAAAATTGAATGTGCCCGTTATCTGGGTTCAACTGGATAGTAGTGCGCCCTATGGTGGGCTTCTACTGGACAAGTACCCGCCATTAAGAGACGAACAAGTTTTATATAAGGGCACGCATAGCTTTGAATTATTTGCCAGTGTCCCTCAGCCGGAAGAGGGCGACTTTCATATCGTCAAACACAAGTACGATGCATTTCATGGCACTGACCTGGATACGCTATTGAGAAACATCGGCATTGATACTATTATCATTGCCGGTGTGACGACGAATTGTTGCTGTGAATCCACAGCACGTAGCGCCTTTGAACATGATTACAAGGTGGCCTTTACCAGCGATGGCACTGCGGCATTTGAGAAGCGCTTGCATGATGCAACGCTTGGTAGCATTCGCGAGTTATTTGGGCGAGTGCTCACAATTGATGATGTCATTACAGAACTTAACGAGAAATAATCTACTCTTTATGAATACTAAAATTATTAGCATTAAGCATTTTAAAATGACTCTGACTTTAACACTGCTGAGTTTTTGCATGTCGGCCATTTCGGTAAATGCTGAGGACGAGGAAATGTCTTTGCCAGGCAGCGACAGGAAATATACGGCCTCACAAATAAACGATCCTTTTAATGCCCCGGACTGGTATCCGGATTCCCATCCAGAGATGCCGGAAGTTGTCAGTCAAGGATCGAAGCCTGCGGTGTTTGCCTGCGCTAGTTGTCATTTGACTTCAGGTAGCGGTCATCCTGAGTCATCTTCACTTTCAGGCCTGTCTGCAGATTATATTTATCGCCAGATGAAGGCCTATCAAAAATTTCAACGCCCAAGCGTCGTGGGGGTAATGATAAATATTGCCAAAGGCATGAGCGATGAGGAGATAAAGATATCTGCAGAGTACTTCGCCAGCCTACCGAGAGTACAGGTACAGGAAGTTATCGAAGTGGATGAAGTGCCCCTTACCTATGTGAATAGTCGATTTATGCGGCTTGTTGCGGAAAAAGGAGAAAATGAAAAAGAAGCGATAGGCGAGCGACTGATAACGATTCCCGATAATGAATACCGGGTGAAAGCACGGGATCCAAAAAGCAGGTTTATCTCCTATGTACCCAAAGGTTCGCTCGAAATCGGTAAACGCCTGGTCACCGAAGGTAAGGGACAAGCCGTACCCTGCAAGACCTGTCATGGTATTGAACTAAACGGCACGTCAATTGGACCGCCGATTGCCGGGCAACATGCCAGTTATCTAATGTCTCAGCTACGAGATTTTAAGACCGGTACTCGACGGGGTGAAGCTGATCCAGGCGGCATCATGGCTAACAATATGAAATATTTTACTGACGCGGAAATACTGGCAACAGCGGCCTATATTGCGTCGCTTAAAACAGATTGAGTAGTCTCAAACAATAAAAGGCATGGAGCTGACTTTTGCCTCAATCGTCATTTCCGGAGTCTCTACTGATAGCGGAGTGCCGATTTCGCTACATTCTATATTCAACATTGCCAAGGCTATATTTTTTTCAAGTCGTAGTGAATAGCATGCGCTTCTTACTGTGCCGCATTGTTTGCTATTCGTATAAACCGGCCAACGATTTTCATTCCCTGTCAGGCTTTTTTCATTAAACTCAATACCGACCAGTTTTTGTGATACCCCATTCTTTCGTATTAGTTTCAATGCTTCTTTGCCAATAAAGTCGTCGTCCTGATCCAGATCGACGTATTGATCAAGTCCAACTTCAAAAGGGTTGTTCGTCATGTCCATGTCAGAACCATAAGAAAGCAAGCCACTTTCTATTCTCTCGATAGCCGATGGCGCACCCGGCGCAATATTATAGGGCTTGCCAGCTTGCATAATTATTTCCCAAAGCTCACTTCCATAACGACTTTCCTGTAAATAGAGTTCAAAACCACCCTGCTTACTCCAGCCGGAACGAGCAAGAATAATGGGGATGTTGCTCAACTGTGTTTCTTTACATCGAAAAAATTTTAGTTCTCTTACCCAGTCACCGAGGAGATCAGCCATGACATCGTTCGCTTTCGGTCCCTGAACTGCCAGCGGTGAAACAAAAGGCTCTTTCACACTTACATCATAATCCTTATTGAAGGCGAGGCCCTTTACCCAGAGCAAAATATCACTGTCAGCCAGGGAGAACCAAAACTTATTTTCTTCGAGACGTAACATGACAGGATCATTAAGGATGCCACCTTGTTCATCAACTAGGGGCGCATACATACACTGGCCAATCGCACACTTCGAGACGTCACGTGTGGTCAGAAATTGTGATAGACGGAAGGCGTCTGGTCCGGTGATTTCTACTTGCCTCTCGCAAGCTACGTCCCATAAGCTTACGTGCCTCATTAAATTCCAGTAGTCAGTGACGGGGTCACTATAAAACAGAGGCATGTACATGTGATTGTAAACCGTATAAGCCTTGCAACCGTATAAGCGTGTCGCATTAAAAAATGGTGATTTGCGCACGCGGGGGCCGATCATCGTAAAAGGCAAAGGTGCGACGTCACTACTCATTACTATTCTCCGGCTCAGGGCTAACTTCCGACTCGCGTAGGGAGAGTAGAAGCGAAGTGGCCATTAAAATAAAAACAAAAATAAGTGGCAGAGACACTACGATGGACATGGTCTGCAACGTATTCAAACCGCCCAGGAACAGCAAGGAGATCGGAAGCACGCCCAGGGCACATGCCCAGAAAATACGGTGCCAGCGTGCGGGATGCATGTTCACAGGCAAATTTTTGGTTGCACAGGAAGCCAGGGTGTAAGAAGCCGAATCATAGGTGGTGGCGGTGAATATCAGGGCAATCACACTAATGATAGGCAAAATCCAGTAACCGAAGGGCAATGAGAGTATGACTTTACTGATTGCCAATGGCGCTCCTTGCTCTTTTACCAGAGCAACTACATCCAGAGTGGATTCCAGTTGAAGGTGGAGGGCGTAGTTACCCAGAATAATGAAAAAAATCGCACAACCCAATGCACCAAAACCCAGCATGCCAAATATAAGTTCTCTTATGGTTCTGCCTCTTGAAATCTTTGTAACAAATATGCCGACGAAAGGCCCGAGTCCCAACCACCATGCCCAGTAAAATATCGTCCAGTTTTCAACAAAACCACTTTGTGTAATGGGATCGGTCCAGGTATTCATTTTGATATAGTTTTGAATAACGTGTCCTATGCTATTGGTACCCATTTTCAATATGAAGGCCGTGGGGCCAAGCAATAAGACGAGGGCTGCAAGTAGCAGTGCTATTATCGAATTGATATTACTGAGTCTTTTTATACCCTTATCCAGACCGATGTAAACACTGGTGGCAAACAACACAATTGAAAGTATCAGAATGACGACTGTCATAGAGAACGATTCTTCCAGACCGAGGAATTCACTCATGGCAGTAGAAATCATGGGTGTTGAAAACCCGAGACTGGTTGCGGCCGCACCGATAAGCCCAAACATCACCAGAATGTCTATGCACTTTCCGATAGCGCCAACTGAATGTTGACCGAGGACGGCTTCACAGGCAGCGCTGATTCGCAAGTAGGGAATACCTCGCACATGATAGGCATAACTGAGGGCGACGGCGGGGAGGCAATAAAATGCCCAACCGGATGGACCCCAATGAAACAAACCATAACTTGCGGCCCATATTGTCGCTTGCTCAGTACCGCTTTCGATACCAAAAGGTGGATTGGAAAAATAATAAGTCCATTCAATGGTCGCCCAGTAAATCAAGGCTGATCCAATGCCGGCACAAAAGATCATGGAGGCCCAGCTGAACATGGAATAATTGGGTTTGTCATTAGTGTTACCAAGACGAATTTTTCCATGAGGTCCTAGCGCCAGCCAAAGTAAAAAAATCATCGTTGCGAGGCTCGACCAGATATAAAGGATGCCAAATTTTTGGGTGATAAACTCAAATGCAAAATTAACAATGTTAGCACCCCATTTCGGCGCAAGCACGAGCGGGATACAAACACCGATTACCAGGCAGGTAGTCGTGATAAAAATAAACCAGTCAATATTAGCCTTCTGCCTGTTCTGATTCATACGCCCACTGGCCTGTGTGTTGATTTTTGAAATAGCTTCATTATTTACTATGTTGTTCGAAAAAACTCCAGATCAATTCGGAACCCCATACATCGTTTTCTTCTGCCGGTTTTTTACATTGGGGTAGCTGCTTTATGTTGTCCATTTGCAAAGCATCAACACACCATCCACCACCTTTCATATTGCCAGGCCAGGTGTGTAAGCCTTTTGGCCAGATGCAGGAAATTACTTCTGTTTCTGGATTATTACAGTCATCATAAATATTGCAATTCAACCCTTCATTACGACTCAATGCATTGTTCCATTGTCTCAAAGGGTTGTTGCATTGTGCCTGTATTGCCCATTGCTTTGCCACAATTGATGAGGGCGTATAGAAGTAACCATCCGCTGATGTTGATCCATCAGCGGGAACGGCAGTGTCGAGACCACCGTTAATCTGCAATAAAGGCATTGGCTCATCGGGCGTGCAACTGTAGCCACGTTGCAGACGGCCATTTGACAGGGCAACTGCCGCGAACTCATTGTCAAACTCACACGCAAGCCTGTGCGCCATCGTGGCGCCATTGCTGAAACCGAGGAGATACTGTCGATTTTTATTAATGTGAAATTTGCTTTGTATTTCGCTTAGCATTTTTTTTATAAAGCCAAGATCGTCATAACAGGCAGTCCAGTGACATCGCCCACAATCACCGCATTCAGGTGGGCAAGGATATTGCACACTTTCCGCGCTGCACATTGGCCCCAGTGCACTTGCAGATTGATTGCCGGCAAGGTCATTCCAGGAACTTACCAGCATTGGTTTTTGAGTCTTATCTATCGCAATGAAATGGGAGCCCTGGGGGTAAACGGCAATAAATCCTTCCTTTTCCGCATAATGATTCAGACCAGCGCTTGTCTCCATTGCAAAACCGGTCGCTGTGCCACCATAGCCGTGCAGTGCAATTATCAGGGGAAGTGAGGTATCGATAGCATAGCTTGTCGGCAGGTAGACAATATAGTCACGTTCAATGCCATCGTGTTGCAATGTCTGGCGGAACATCGCTCCCGTCTTTGCCATTGTTGGTTCAGAATTTGTCCGCTTATTAACACAGCCGGCAGAAGCTAATAGGGTGAAGAAAATCAGGACGGCAACAAATAGGGGTATTTGAACTTCACCGGATCGCATTGTCAGTAAGTTCTTCATATCGGTTATAAATCAGGTTAAATAGAGTGAAGTTCGGTATGGTCAGGTTGGATACTGAAGCCTTCATTAATTCCCGGGGCTAGCCAATCTGAGCTCACATCGTTCTTATATCAGCATAGCTGCCACTTCGTAACTTCATCAAGCGAGGAGCAATTCTCATCACGGATTTTGCCACTTGCTTTGCCGAGGGCATCGCAGCGCTTCCACGGGCCTCGCGAAATTTTTTCACACCAGGGAACTCGTCCCTAAGGACGCCGCTTTTATCGCAGAGATAGTCCTGTATGGCGGTATCCACCAGTCCGGGTGCCAGCGAGCAGAAATGCGTATCCGTGTATTCTTCAGCGTATAACTCCATTAGCTTGTTCAAGGCTATTTTTGACAGGGAGTAACATCCCCAGCCTTTATTGGCAGAGAGGGCGGCGCCGGATGATATAGCGACTATTTGTTTTACACGGATGTTGCTGTTAAGCAGCCAGTCAACAATTACCTTGTTTGACCAGACGTTAACATTCATTATTTGCGTTAATTGCTTTTGGGTGATGTCAATGATTCTGGTGAGTTCACCGAGAACACCAGCATTGAGATAGACAAGATCAAGTTCCTGTACATGCGCGAATAGTGTGGCCATCGCTGCGGGTATCTCGTCTAGATTGTTTAAATCACATTTAATGTCGTGCAAGTCGCCGCCCAGGTCCTCACAGCCACGACGGCTAAGGCCATATACCTGCCAGGCTTCGGCCAAATAGGCCTCGCTTAAGCTATAACCGAGCCCACTGCTGTTGCCTGTGATAAAAACCTTTGCTTGCATTGTCTGGTCTGTAGAATTCGATGACGAAAATTAGAATAGCACATTCTTTAATGTCGGCTAGAATGACCATCGCTAGCAACTAAGTCATGGTTTTTCACATAATTGTGCTGACACAGATGATGCATCGAGACAGAAGGAGCTTAAGGCGTGAGCGAGAATGACGGGTCATTTCCTCTTCGTCTTTATGTGATAATATGCGCGTCGGTGGCCCGTGCTGGTCTCCCCGCGGCGCGAAATTGTGAACCCCGTCAGGCCCGGAAGGGAGCAGCGGCAGCAGTGGATGCGGGTGCCGGGATCGGAACAGTATGGGCCGCTTTTACCCCTTGTATAGAGGATAAAACAGCTTGAAATCCGGCAAGGGATCTGCCTTAATGCCAGTCTAAAAAATTTTCTATTAAGTAATACTAATCAATGAGTTATCAAGTTTTAGCCCGTAAGTGGCGACCGAGAAGTTTTAGCGATATGGTTGGACAGGGTCACGTCCTAAAGGCCCTGACAAATGCGCTTGATACCGATCGTCTGCACCATGCTTACTTATTTGGTGGTACGCGTGGCGTCGGCAAAACAACGCTGGCTCGCATCCTGGCCAAATGTCTGAATTGCGAACAGGGTGTTAGCTCAATACCCTGTGGTGAATGCAGTGCCTGTGTTGGCATTGACGAGGGTCGTTTTGTTGATCTCATCGAAGTCGATGCCGCCTCGCGAGCGAAAGTGGAAGAGACACGAGATCTTATGGATAACGTGCAATACGCGCCCAGTATGGGGCGCTATAAAGTCTACCTGATAGACGAGGTGCATATGTTTTCCAATCACAGTTTTAACGCATTGTTAAAAACTCTGGAAGAACCCCCACCCCATGTAAAATTTCTGCTGGCAACGACAGAGCCGAAGAAACTGCCTATCACAATTCTTTCTCGCTGTTTGCAATTTAATTTGAAACATCTGACCGTCGAACAAATAGTCAGTCAGCTTAAAAACATACTGGAAAAAGAAGCAATTGACGCGGACGATGAATCCATTCGTCTATTGGCGGTCGGTGCCGACGGCAGTATGCGTGATGCATTGAGTTTGCTCGATCAGGCTATTTCCTATGGTAATGGTGTGTTGACGGAAGTTCTGGTTCGTGAAATGTTAGGCACCATTGATAGCACAGAGTTAAGCGCATTACTGGATGCATTAATTGAGAGTGATGCACCAGCTTTACTACAGGCAATTGAGAGTATGGCGGATCATTCGCCGGATTATGATGCAGTATTATCGGAGTTACTCACACGATTGCAGCGCATTGCCCTTAGCCAGGTCTTGCCGCATAACTCTGATATTGTCGAGCAAAAGGACCACGATTTGGCTTTACGTATTAGCAGAGATGACGTGCAATTGTATTATCAGATTGGATTAAATGGTCGGCGAGATCTGTTAATGGCACCGGATCCGCGTTCTGGTTTTGAAATGACAATGATCAGAATGTTGGCATTTCGACCAGTACAGGGAGACGCGAATCCACTTATTCTCGCAGGCAATCAGGTAATTACAGGCACTGAATCGAATAGTGCTAAATCATCCGGCAAGACAAGTGAGCGACAAATAAGCGCTCCGGCAAAAACGTCTGCCGCGGATACGCCCGTAACCTTAGCTGAGGCGATAGATGATTCAAATAAGACTGCTGTCTTATCTCCTCAGACAGAAATAGTGCCTGAAGAATGGCAAAAAATTATTGACGAGATGGCGCTTGCCGGAATGGTAAAAGAGTTCGCCGGTCATTGTAGCCTGAAAGAACACAATGAAAATGTCGTACACTTATTTCTGCACCCCTCGCAGGAACATCTTATGAGGACAACGCAAAAGGACAAATTGCAGGAAGCAATAAAAACGCGATTCGGTTCTGCAGTTAAACTTCTGATCACAGTAGAAGAACCATCAGTAGAAACACCCGCACAACTAAAAATTAGACAGGATCGAGAAAGCCAGAAGGCGGCTGAACAAGCCATACTGAATGATCCGAATGTACAGACGATGGAAAAGATGTTTGATGCAACAGTGGATAAGAATTCAATAAGACCTCTATAATGCATTGAATGGGAACGAGAGATTAAGAATATGAAAGGTGGAATCGGTGACATTATGAAGCAGGCACAGCAGGTTCAGGAAAACTTGCAGAAGACACAGGAGGAGATTGCTAACGCAGAAGTAACGGGCGAATCCGGTGCTGGTATGGTTAAGGTGCTAATGACAGGTCGACATGACGTGAAGCGAGTGGAAATTGATCCTGCCTTATTCAAAGACGATAAAGAAATGCTCGAAGATTTGATCGCTGCGGCGGTAAATGATGCAAATCGAAAAGTTGAAAAGATATCTCAGGACAAGATGTCCAATATAACCGCTGGTCTGGAATTGCCCGCCGGAATGAAGTTGCCTTTTTCTTAAATCGAAAATAACCCTAACTACTTTTCTGAATCCTTAGAAGATGTCAGAGTCATCACTTCTCCTTGAACTTGTCGACGCTTTGCGTTGTATGCCAGGAATTGGCAAAAAGTCAGCACAACGCATTACCTACCATTTGCTGCAGCGAAATCGCGATGGTGCCAGAGTACTTTCACGCACCCTTAAGGATGCGATGGACAAAATTGGTCACTGTGAACGTTGCCGCACTTTTAGTGAAGACAAGATATGCATGTTGTGCCAAAGTGATAAACGTGATCGATCTCTGCTCTGTATTGTAGAAAGTCCTGCTGATGTCTACATCGTCGAAGAAGCAGGCTTTCGCGGAACTTATTTCGTTTTGATGGGACACTTGTCACCCCTTGATGGTATAGGCCCGGATGATTTGGGTCTGGATAAACTGGAACGCTTACTTGAGGAAGGCGACATCGAGGAAGTCATTCTCGCTACCAGCACGACAGTAGAAGGCGAAGCCACCGCCCATTTTATTGGCGAGATGGTGCGAAAAAGAAAACTGCGTGTCAGTCGTATCGCTCATGGCGTTCCCATGGGAGGCGAACTCGAATATGTTGACAGCAGTACCTTGTCACACGCCATTGCAGGCAGACGCGAACTTTAGAAAATTGACTTCAGATTTTAGATAATCACAGGAGAATGAAAATGATCGGTTATGTAACCCTGGGTTCAAACGATGTAGCAAAAGCCGCCGCTTATTATGATCAATTGTTGGCAGAAATCGGTGCCTCTCGAATGATGGAAAGTGATAGATTTATTGCCTGGGGTACATCACCTGGAGCGCCTATGTTGATCATTATTACCCCCTTCGATGAACAGCCGGCTACTGTTGGAAATGGTGTTATGGTTTCTTTTTACATGGACACTACAGACAAAGTAGACGCCTTGTATAAAAAAGCCATGGAACTGGGAAGTCCGGACGAAGGAGCACCGGGTCCTCGTGGAGATGGTAGCTTTTATGGCGGGTACTTTCGCGATGTGGATGGCAATAAACTTTGTGCGTTTCACATCACACAAGGCAAGTGAGCAGTATGTGCTGCATTCTCACATTCCCGATCAAGACCAACTGAAAAAACTATGGAAAGTTAAATATTTGCAAAAAAGAAATATAAGCGTTCTGGAAAGATGAAATCTGCTAAATCTTATTACTTCGTCAATGCTGCTGTAGATTTCTTTTTTATTGGTGGATCTTCTTTCCTGCTTTTTTTCCTCTTCCTGTTTTTCTATACAGACATTCGCACGCCGGAAGTTATTGCGCTAGGGATATACCTGTCCTGGATTATCAATTGGCCGCATTTTTCCATGTCTACCTATCGACTTTACCAATCAAAGTCCAATATGCGGCAGTACCCGGTAACTTCTTATCTAATTCCCTTTGTCGTATTGGGTGGTGTGGCACTATCTTTCGGTTTTCCCTCCCTCGTCGCTCCCTATTTCGTCAAGCTTTTTTTACTCTGGTCTCCTTATCATTTTAGCGGGCAAACCATTGGTATTACCGTGATCTACGCAATGCGCTGCGGCATCAAACTGAGTCGCCTGGATCGACGAATACTGGCCTTCTTTGTGTTTGGTACTTATTTTGTCTCAATGATTCGCGCCGAAGTGAGCCGACAGGGCAATAGTTTTTATGGAGTGGATTACCCGAGTATCGCGGTGCCCCAGTGGATGGCTACCATATCTGAATATGCCATGTGGACTGCTTTGGTTTTATTCGTGTCTGCGCTGCTATTTTGGTGTTACAGAAATAAAAAGATCATACCCGTGATTGTCTTGTTACCCGCCGCTACCCAATATCTCTGGTTTGTGCAGTCAATTTATATGCCTTCTTTCCAGGAATTCGTTCCCTTGCTTCACAGCTTACAATATATTCTGGTGGCCTGGGGTTTGCAGTTGAAGGAAAAACTGGACGTACAGGGAATTGCTCCATCAAAGCATTACGTTATGACAGAAACTACGCGCTGGGTCATAATCAATTTTATTGGTGGTGCTATCTTGTTTTATTTGCTGCCTTTTACTGGCGTGGTGCTCGGATATTCACATTTATTTTCAATCGCCATTTTTTTCTCAGCAATTCAAATCCATCATTTTTTCGTTGATGGCGTGATTTGGAAACTCAAAAATGAGACGGTGTCACATCCACTGATGATGAATGTGAGGGATATCAGCGGGGGACGAGGAAAAGGCCTGTCCGAAAAGGCGCTTGCATGAGCCGTCTGTTGAAGGCCTTGCTAATAGCACAACTGTTAGTCTTTTTGTTTCCTGTCGAGGCTGGGGAGGTGACAATAATTACGTCGCCTCAGCAACGCGTTATCTTTGAAACAGATTTTGGCAATTTGGTGTTTACCCTTTACCCTGACGTTGCACCGAAGCATGTTGCCCAATTTATCAAACTAGTTGAAACAGGGGCCTATGACTCAACCCATTTTTTCAGGGTAGTGCCTGGATTTGTTATTCAGCTGAGTGATATTTTTGACAGAAAAACACCACTCACCGATGAGCACAAAGCGGCAAACCAACGATTGGAAGCTGAATTCAGTTCTAACTTAAAACACCATGCGGGAACATTGTCCATGGCGCGCCAACCTGACGATCCGGATAGCGCAACGAGTTCTTTTTCAATATTACTGGGAAAGTCGCCTCATCTTGATGGCGAATATACGATCTTTGGAGAACTTGATAGTGGTGATTCGGTTCTCAGGGAAATGCTGTCAATTTCCAGGGAAGGCGAAGCACCACTCACTCGCTTGAGCGTTAATAAAGCCTACATCATTAAACATTTTTCAACTTATTATGAGAAGTATCCATTTGATCCGGTTAATAGATTCGGTTCTATCGTGGTTGACGAAACCGTACAGGTGAACATGGATCAAAAAGATGAAAGTCGAACCCGGCTTATCGTCATCATGATATTGGCTATTATCGTGGTTAGCTTATTAGGTTTTTTTCTTTATGCACGAATATCCAAAGCGCGATTGCTTTCACTAATGCTTGTCAACGTTTTGATCTCCGTATTTTTACTTTTCATTATATTAACGCCCGTGGGACATAAGAATAGCTGGATTGCAGCCATGCTTTTTATTGGAATGTTTTCCACGTTTCGCCTGCTCAGCCAGTTCGAAAGTAAGCGTGATTAAATAATCTCTAAATATTCCCTGAGCTTTTTTCTTTCCGTCTACTGATTCCACTCAAGAGCTATTTTTTATTATGACTGAACAGGAAATCATCA
The DNA here is from genome assembly GCA_047638675.1 of Planctomycetota bacterium. Lineage (GTDB taxonomy): Bacteria > Pseudomonadota > Gammaproteobacteria > Eutrophobiales > Eutrophobiaceae > WLWS01. The sequence continues at coordinate 19,894 of JBLIML010000028.1, forward strand.
TTGTCGTTTTTAGTGCTTATCTATTACTGTTAACTGGACTGGCAATATGGAGCAGTAAAGGCTCGACAAATCTGGAAGGTTACTTCATCGCCGGAAAAAAATTGCCCTACTGGGCGGTGGCTTTCAGCACCAATGCCACAGGTGAGAGTGGTTGGTTGCTACTGGGCTTAACGGGTATGGCATATGCTGTTGGTTTACATGCTCTATGGGTGGTCGCTGGAGAAGTAATCGGCATCACTTTATGTTGGCTGTTGATAGCAAGGAAATTAAAAATAGACACCGATCATCATGATTCTATTACGGTGCCTGATTATTTGGAAAGCCGTTTCAAGGATGATAAACATATTTTACGTCTCATCAGCGTGTGCATTATTATTGTCATGGTGCTGATCTATATCGCCGCTCAAATGATAGCTGCTGGCAAGGCCTTAGGTGATTTTATGCAAATTAGCTATGTCAATGGCGTGATCCTGGGCGCGATTGTGACTTCATTGTATACGGTGATCGGTGGATACAAAGCAGTTGCGTACACGGATGTAGTGCAAGGTATATTAATGTTCCTGTGTCTTTTATTTTTACCGATTATCGCCATTATGGAAGCCGGAGGATGGTCTTCCGTGATGCAAGGCTTAGGCTCGATTGATCCTGTCTTGCTGACACCATTCGGCGAAAAAGGCTGGTCAACTGCCGGATTTATTGCGGCGGTAAGTTTCCTCGCAATAGGTTTGCCCTTCCTCGGCGTGCCACAGATATTGGTGCGATTTATGTCGATTAACGATGAAACTCAAATCAGAAAGGCGGGTGTTATTTCAATAGTGTGCCTCTTTGTTTTTACGCTGGGCGCAGTATTAATCGGCCTGGCTGGACGAGTATTATTTCCTGACCTGGCGGATCCTGAATTGGTGATGCCGACCATCAGTCGGGAATTATTTTCACCTGTAATGACAGGCTTGCTTATGGTTGTGCTGCTTGCGGCGATAATGTCTACGGTTGATTCCTTACTATTACTTGTTTCATCTGCGGTAACCCGGGATTTATTACAAAAAATAATTAATCCAGATATTTCTGATAAGACCCTGGCGCTGATTGGCAGAATATCTACATTAGTTATTGGCTTAATTGCTGTGCTGATAGCATTAACTGAAAATCGGGCAATTTTCTGGCTGGTATTATTCTCCTGGTCGGGTCTGGGTGTGACATTTGGGCCGGTCGTAATGTGTTCGTTGTTTTGGCGTAGAGTTACTCTGGCAGGTGCCGCAACTGGCATGCTTGGCGGGTTTCTGATCACGATTCTCTGGGTAGTAGTTTTGAAAGAACATGTTTTCGACATGTATGAAGCCATTCCCGGTTTCATCGGAGGAATGCTGTTAATTATTACAGTGAGTTTATTGACAAGTAAATCAGATCAATCTCTGCAATCATCAGAAAATTGAACGCATATGCTCATCGACAATAGGCTGCCTTATATGCTTGAGATCCTGCTAGAGGTCAAATAAGTAAAACTGAGCGTTCAGGTAGTCAGTAACATCGTCAATATCTTCTTCAAACCACAAGAGATCATTCATCAATTCGCATTGTTTTACCTGTTCTTTCAATTGAGCGAGATCTTTTACTTTGCGATCTGGCTTAGTGTAAATATTGTTCTGGTGACATCGTTGGCAGTGCTCTTCATGTAAAGTTTCACCCATGTCAATATTACTCGCATGGCTCATTCCATGAGTCATCAATAAAACTACAAACGGAAGCATCGTTAAGCGGAGAACATTGAAGATTTTTACCATGGGATAATGAACTGATATCAAGCTGAAGAGTGACATTAGGGAAATAAACTATTTATTCCATTTTCGCGGCAAGATGCGCAATACGAATGGGTGCAGGAGGGTGAGAATCATGAAAAGCCGAATACAAAGGATCGGGCGTGAGGGTATTTGCATTTTCCTTGTAGAGTTTCACCAGGGCCTTAATCAAGTCAGCGGGCTTCGCCTGTGCTGCGGCGAAATCATCCGCTTCGAATTCGTGCTGGCGGGACATTTTGGAAAAAATGGGTTGCAGAAATAATGTGAAAACGGGGGCTACCAATACAAATAATATCAGCGCCATGTAGGTAGATGATTCATTGACGCCGAGGCCAGTATAAAACCAGGGGAGATCAATCAACCAGCCGAGCAACGCGAAACCAGCAAAAAAAATTGCAGCCATCATAACGATGCGTTTTCTGATGTGATTGCATTTGAAGTGACCCAGTTCGTGGGCCAACACAGCCTCAATTTCATCTGCACTTAATTCCTTTATTAAGGTGTCGAAAAACACAATCCGTTTGTTTGCACCCAGGCCGGTGAAATAGGCATTACCATGTGTTGAACGCGAAGAACCATCCATGATGAATATTCCACTGCTGGTAAATCCGTTACGACTTAAAAGATTTTCTATGCGTTGTTTTAATTCACCCTCTTCTAATTCGCGAAATTTGTTAAACAGGGGGGCGATGAATGCAGGGTAGGCCCACATCATTAACAAGCTGAAGCCGAACCAGGTCATCCAAACCGTTAACCACCAATGCGTGCCTGCGCTTTGCATTATCCACAATATCAGCGCCAAAAGAGGGATACCAATGGCCGACATGACAAGGGTATTTTTGATGATATCAACAAGGAAAGTGGGCACCGTTGTTTTATTGAATCCAAAACCTTGCTCGAGTTTAAAGGTGCGATAAACTGAAAAAGGAAGGTCCAGGATGGAACCGATCAGCATAACTGAAAAGATAAAACCGACGCCCGTGAAGATGGCCGATAGTTCAAGGTTTCGCCACATAGAGTCGAGCCATTCTAATCCGCCTCCCAATGTCCAAATAAGAAGAATCAGCGTGGCAAAGCAAAGTTCTCCGAGGCCAGCTTTTGCCTTGGCCAGGGTGTAATCGGCTGCTTTTTGATGATCTTCCAAAGGAATTTTGTCGCTAAAGGCAGGGGGCACTTGTTCGCGGTTTTTACCCACATGGACAATATGTCGTTGAGTTAATAAACATTGAAGTGCAAATCCACTAACAAGTGCGGCAAGAAATATATAGCTGAAAGTATTCATGATTGTTCTGCTTGGGTTATTTATTAGTTATTCGAAATCACATAATTCATAAATTGAAGTTTATCAGGATTACAAAAAAAGCGCCTTTGGTCGGGCTAATAATAATATAAATTAAACAATCCTCCTGTTCATAGCCTGGATTATTAAGAAATATGCACTCAAAACAATTGTTTACTGGATGCTGGTGTTCACTGCCATTTGCTCCTGCAATGCCAGCACTTCCGCCACACCCCTCAAGGGGGTACCGAGGTCCATGGCGGTCGCACGAGCATGACGATGACGAAGAAAATACTTAAGCAGAGCTTTCCCTGGTTGTATGAACAATGCTCAAAATAGTAAAGCGAGTACGGGCAATTGTCGCTAATATCATTTACTATCAGACGCTTTCGTATTACAAATTAAAATATCAATTCACGCTATGGGTTGGAATGCTATATGACACAATCAGCTGATAATCTTATCTGGATAGATCTGGAAATGACCGGACTCGACCCTGATGGAGATTCTATTATCGAGATTGCCACAGTAATCAGCGATAAGGAACTTAAAATTCTGGCAGAAGGCCCGGTGATAGCAATTCGTCAAGACGAAGCTATCCTTGCGGCCATGGATGAATGGAATACCAATCAGCATGGTAAATCGGGCCTGGTGGACAGGGTTCGTAAAAGCACGTATTCAGTGTCAGATGCGGAACGAATGACGCTTGATTTTCTGCAGAAATATGTGCCGCCAAATACCTCTCCGATGTGTGGAAATAGTATTTGTCAGGATCGCCGTTTTATGTATCGTTGGATGCCAGAGTTGGAAAAATATTTTCACTATCGCAACCTCGACGTCAGTACCGTCAAGGAGTTGGTCAAACGCTGGACGACAGGCGATGACCAGTTCAAAAAAAATGCCAGTCATCTGGCCATGGATGACATTCATGATTCCATTGAAGAACTACAGCATTACAGAGAGAAGTATTTTAACATCTGAGTATTCCCTGTGACTGACTTCAGGTCCACATTACCTCAAAATTTATATACGGTATCCGGGGTACGGGAACTCGATCGTATTGCTATCGAAGAAAGAAATATTCCTGGCCTTGAATTGATGGAAAAGGCGGGTGGGGTGGCTTTCGATACCCTGCGCGCAAAGTGGCCACAGGCGCAAAGGATTGTGGTGGTGTGTGGCACAGGTAACAATGGTGGGGATGGTTACATTCTCGCCAGGCTTGCGAGGCAAGCAGAACTCGATGTCGACATCATTCAAGTGGGCGATGTGTCAAAACTCAAGGGTGATGCAAAGACTGCAGCAAGCTTATGCCTGGCAATTAATCTTCAAATTCAAACGTATGAGGCTTCACTAATAGAGAGTGCGGATGTGGTTGTTGATGCATTGGTCGGAACGGGACTGGATCGCAAAGTGGGTAATGAATGGCAAAGTGTGATTCATGAGATCAATAAACTGGCCAGATCTATTTTATCTCTCGATATCCCCTCTGGCTTGCACGCTGATACTGGAGAGGAGCTGCCTGTTGCAATAAAGGCGGATGCCACCGTTACATTTATTGGATTGAAGCAAGGCCTGATAACAGCGCAAGGTCCGTCCCATTGTGGTGAGCTCAGTTTTTCTGATCTCGATGTCCCCCTTGATATATATGATCGCGTTTCCGCCGCCGCTCAACGAATCGATTTACATACAGTAAAATCATTTTTACCCCAACGTGAACGGAATATTCATAAAGGCCAATGTGGTCATGTTTTGGTCGTAGGGGGAGATTACGGTTACGGGGGTGCCGTGCGCATGGCAGGAGAAGCGGCCATGCGTGTGGGGGCCGGCTTAGTCACAGTCGCGACGAGACCGGAACATGCTTTGAATATTCCGCTTGCGCGACCTGAATTGATGACTGTTGCTGTCAACATAGCAAATGATCTGAATGTTCTCCTGGAGAAAGCAAGCGTAGTGGTTATTGGCCCGGGTCTGGGTCAATCAGATTGGGCAACACGCTTATTGGCCAGGGTACTACAATCCAGAGTGCCCCTGGTCATTGATGCAGACGCATTAAATTTACTGGCCATTGAACCTTGCAAGTCTGATCAATGGATATTAACGCCGCATCCAGGTGAAGCGGCAAGACTTTTGAACTGTAGCGCTCAGGATATCCAGGCAGATCGTTTTGCGGCAGTACATGCTTTGCAGATAAAATACGGCGGTGTGTGCGTTCTAAAGGGTAGTGGTAGTTTGATAATCGATGCCAATCAAACAATCTCAGTCAGTAGCACAGGAAATCCAGGTATGGCAACAGGCGGTATGGGCGATGTATTAACTGGCGTCATAGGGGGACTCCTTGCCCAGGGCATAGCGCTGGCCGACGCGGCCCGTGTCGGTGTGTGTTTGCACGGCGCTGCTGCTGATGAGGCGGCAAGCTTGGGCGAGCGAGGGATGCTTGCAGGCGACTTGATGCCAGTTTTGCGAACGATGGCTAACCGCTAGTAATGTCATGCAAAGGGAAATAGACACAGCTGAGGCGATGGAAGCCTTTGGTGAGCAACTGGCACATAAGTGCGTGCAAGGCACGCGACTTTATTTTCGGGGTGATCTGGGTGCCGGCAAGACAACTCTGGTGCGTGGATTTTTACGAGGTCGAGGATACGCAGGTAAAGTCAAGAGTCCGACATATACATTGGTAGAGCCCTACGAGCTTGACGATATTACTATTTTTCATTTCGATCTTTACCGACTGAACAAGCCGGAAGAACTGGACTATATTGGTTTTCGAGATTATTTTGATGGAAATAGCATTGTTTTACTGGAATGGCCGGAAAAAGCGGCCTCACAGCTTATCGACCCCGATCTCTTGATAAATATTACCCTCGATACTGACAAAAGGACCTTGAAGATTCAGGCGAATTCCCAGGTAGGCGAGGACTTATTGCTTACTGTTCAACGACTTGGCGAATTACCGAGATGATCCTTACCAGCACTTGTCTGTGCCAGTTGATAGCGGCCCCGCACTAGCATTCTCATTAAATTGGACTACACTTAATTGATAAAAAACAATAATATAGCCAAGTAAGCTAATAAATTATTGAATTGATTACGCTAACAGCAGTATAGTACTGAAAAAATCCATTTACTCTTTACATTAAACCATGCGTATTTTTCTAACCCTCGTCATGTTCTGCCTGGCAAACCTTACGCTGGCCGAGAGCGTTCGCATTGAAAATGTGCGTATCTGGTCGGCGCCGGATAGTACACGCGTGGTATTTGATGTCAGTGATACGGTGAATTACCAACTTAGTATGCTTGATGATCCTTTTCGCGTTGTTGTTGACCTCGATGATACCCAGTCGAGCGTCGATTTTGACCAACCTGGAATGGGCGACAAGTTCTTGCAACGTGTACGCGGAGCAAAACGAAATAAAGCGGATCTTAGGATGGTGCTTGATCTTAAAAAGTTTTCTCGTACAAACAGTTTTCAATTACAGCCAAATAAGCATTACGGGCATCGACTGGTGGTCGATATTTTTGATAAACAGACGGAAGAGCAAAGTTTACAAACTGAAGATCAGCAAACAGAGAACCAAACAAATAGGCTACGTGATGTTGTTATTGCCATCGATGCCGGACATGGCGGTGAAGACCCAGGTGCAAAAGGCCCCGCTGGTACTTATGAGAAAGATGTCGTGCTGGCATTGGCAAAGCAGTTGGCGGATATGATAAATGCTGAGCATGGCATGAAGGCTGTGCTGACCCGGAAAAGTGATTATTTTTTAAGTTTGCGAAAACGTATTAGTCAGGCACGCATATATAAGGCGGATTTATTTGTCTCGTTACATGCCGATGCTTTTCATGATCCCCGCGTACACGGTTCTTCCGTATATATACTGTCACAACGTGGCTCCAGTAGTGAACATGCCCGCTGGTTGGCTGAACAGGAAAATGCCTCGGATCTCATTGGTGGCGTGAGTCTGGATGACAAAGAAGATGTGTTAGTGTCAGTGCTTCTGGATCTGTCTCAAACAGCGAGTCTTGAGGCCAGTATCGATGTCGCAGACCGTGTTCTTGGTGGCCTGAAGAAAGTTGGTGAGGTGCATAATAAACATGTCGAAGCGGCTGCCTTTGCGGTATTGAAATCACCGGACATTCCTTCAATATTGATAGAAACCGCCTATATCTCAAACCCGGACGAAGAAAAAAAATTACGCAGCGAAGCGCATCGACAGAAAGTGGCAGGCGCTATCAAAAATGGGCTGAAAAGTTACTTCGCAGATTACGCACCGGAGGGGACACTGTTGGCATCTCGCAAACACATAATCTCTCGTGGCGATACCTTATCCATGATTGCCGAGCAATATCGAGTTAGTTTGAACAGCTTGAAAAATGCGAATAGTTTAAAGAGCAACGAGATTAGGGTTGGTCAAGTTTTGATGATCCCGACCCTGGTTAATTAATTCTCAGGAGTCTATCGGACTCGTAAAGCGTGGCTTTAGGGGCTAATCTATTTGCCCATGTCTGACACCCAGTCCATCCCACGAATTAAAAGGCTTTCCTCTTCGCTCGCTAATCAGATCGCAGCCGGAGAAGTAATAGAGAGGCCAGCCTCAGTACTAAAAGAATTGCTTGAAAATTCCCTGGACGCTGGCGCCACGCGCATTACGATTGACATTAGCAAGGCCGGAAGTCAATTAATTCGTGTAACGGACAATGGACACGGTATTCATCCCGACGATTTGCAACTGGCGCTGGAGCGGCACGCTACTGCCAAGTTGAACAGTCAGTCGGATCTTGCTGCGATTCGAAGTTTAGGATTTCGTGGTGAGGCGCTTCCCAGTATTTCATCCGTGGCAGCGATTACGCTTACTTCAGGTACTGCTGGTATTGAACAGGCAGCAAGACTGAAATTTGATCCTCTGACTAACGAGTTTGAATTCAAGCCCGCGGCCCATCCTGTGGGTACAACGGTGGAAGTGCGCAATCTTTTTCATAACACGCCGGCGAGGAAAAAATTTCTTCGTAGTGAGCGCACTGAATTTCTTCACCTACAGGAGATTGCTCGACGCATCGCCCTGAGTCGTTTTGATTTCACTATGGAGCTCAGACACAACGATCAGAATGTTATTAACTGTCGTGCAGTGACTACGGATTCTGATGTCCGTGTGGCAAGCATAATGGGTCGTTCGTTTATTGATAATGCGGTCAGGCTGGACTATGACGCGGGCGATATGCGTATCTGGGGTTGGCTGGGTACAGGCGATTTGGCTCGAAGCAGTACGGACAGGCAATATTTATACTTAAACGGAAGGATGATCCATGACAGACGTATCAATCACGCCATCCGCATGTCGTGTGAAGGTCAACTTGCCGAGGGCCGTTTCCCAACTTACCTCCTCTATCTGGAGATGGATGTGAGCGCAGCTGATGTGAATGTTCATCCCACCAAGCATGAAGTCCGTTTTCGTCACGCCAGAAATGTACACGATTTTATATATGCCGGATTATCCTCCGCTTTGAGCGACAGTCAGGATCTCTACAAAACACTTCATCAGACCCGTCTGAAAAATGATGAGCCTGTGTTATCGACAGATAATGAAACTCCATCGTCGAGACGACATAATGTTGTGGGTGATGTTCGATCATCCTATGGCGAATTGTATGCCAGACGTCAAACAGAATTGATAAGCGATATCCCCGCTTTAGGGCAAGTATTAGTACAGATGCAAGATAATTACATGTTAACGAAAAGGGATACGGCTTTTCTTTTAGTTAACATAGGCGCTGCGAAGAAACATATGGCCTTGACCGCCTTACATGCCGTAAATCAGGGAAAGGTAATTACCAACAGGCCCTTATTGGTGCCTGTTAGTTATAAAATAACGACAAGCCAGGAAAAAACGCTGTTCAGTATTACATCATTACTGGAAAGGTATTCCTTGGTTCTGGAATTGTCCGGGCCCGGTATTTGTCGAGTGAGAGCAATGCCAAATTTACTTGCTTATGCGGATATTGCTTTGCTGGTAGAGGATCTTCTGAAATTGAAAATGTCAGGCAAATCGAGCATAGAAATTGAAAACTGTCTGATTGAAATCATGGCCAATCATGTCAATGATATTCCCAATCCGAGCTTGAGTAGCGAGGAAATGATGGGATTATTACGCCAATTGGCTGACAGCGGGCTTGATGTCACTTTGGCACGCCATCCACCGATCTGGTCGTCCCTTTGCAAAGAGGATTTGGACGCGTTTATTCGTCGTGATCACAAATAGTCAGCAAGATTTGCCGGTCGTCTTTCTGATGGGCCCAACCGCAAGCGGAAAAACTGACGTCGCGGTGAATCTTTGTTCACAAATGCCCTTTGAAATAATTAGTGTCGATTCTGCCATGGTCTATAAGGATATGAATATAGGCACCGCAAAACCCGGCGCCGATATACTGGCTCTGGCACCTCATCGACTGATTGATATCTGTGATGCCGCTGAGGTATATTCGGCAGGCGATTTTCGTGAAGATGCTCTGAGGGAGATCCGCGCCATTCATGCCATCAATAAGATCCCCTTACTTGTTGGAGGAACGGGCTTATATTTCCGGGCTCTGGAACGGGGAATCGCGGATCTGCCCTCCGCTGACGACGCCATCCGCCAACAATTACTTGAAGAGGCTAGCCTTTATGGCTGGCAAAAGATGCATGAGCGTTTGCGCAAAGTCGATCCGGAATCCGCAGATCGCATTCATCCCCATGATCCCCAGCGCATTCAACGTGCTTTGGAGGTATACCAGCTCAGTGGCAGGACCCTGTCGTCCTTTTTTTCCGATGAAAATAATCGTGCTTTACCTTATGCGATTAGAAAAATAGCGCTCGGGCCCGCCGATCGCTCCATTTTGCACGAAAGAATCTCGCGTCGATTTGATGAAATGATGGAATTCGGCCTGCTAAATGAGGTCGAAGCTTTATACGCGCGTGAAGACCTGTCCGCAGAGATGCCTTCTATGCGAGTGGTTGGCTACAGGCAAATATGGCAACACCTGGAAGGGGAGCTAAGCCATGATGAAATGCGCGACAACACTATTGTTGCAACGCGGCAATTGGCCAAAAGACAATTGACGTGGTTGCGCCGAGAGCAAGGATTGAGCTGGTTTGACTCTCTGGAGGATGATTTTGCGACGAAAGTCTTGAGATTTGTGTTAGATGACCCCATCTTATCACCGAGAGTGTAATATACTTGAGGCAGGGAAGAGCTTCAAAGCAGTTGGATTAGAATAATAATTAGAAGATAAGAACTAGAAGATAAGAACTAGAAGATAAGAAAAAGGAGAACACTGATGAGTAAGGGGCATACATTACAAGATCCATTTCTCAATGCATTACGGAAAGAAAGAGTACCGGTATCAATATTTTTGGTAAACGGTATCAAGTTGCAGGGGCAAGTGGAGTCTTTTGATCAGTTTGTCGT
>JBLIML010000029.1:0-30170 GCA_047638675.1 Planctomycetota bacterium
ACGGTCCTCTTGTTCTTTCTTTACTTCATCCTCACCTTTCTCTACAGGCGCAATCTTACCCGGGCCTTGAGGCTTAACGGACTCTTTCCGAAAAGATTCATCCGCTTTACCCATCCAGCAACGCGGAATAAAAGGGTAGGTATCGGTAATCACATAATAATAAGAACCATCAGGGTATTCTTCCGTGAGACCAATACGTCCATTACACTGATCCAGATCCCCAAGACCCTTCACATATTCATAATCCGCCGTATAAGTGCCATCGTATTTACCACCCGGGGTACCCGATCGCTCGCCTTCTTTAATACGATAACTCGGAAACATATTCACCAGGGGACTGCTCATATCATTACCATCTTTGTAAGAGTAAGGCCCGTAGATAGCAAAACCATCCGCCGCGTAGCCCAGTAACACCGGCTTACTATAATGATCAAAGCGCTCCATCAAGCCCACTGGGATACTGTGATAATGATAAGCCCCATTGGGCTGCACGTGAGCATTGTTCTGATCCAGACCAAGATTAATACCGCCATTGATTGCATCAAGATTCCAGGGCGAGGCGCGATCATCATTCCAGTACTCCGTCGTGGAAGGATCAAAAGGCACCCCATTAATCGCCACACCAAAAGCGGCATGGCCAATAAAGGTCGGAGAACGTTGGACACTCGGCGTCAAGCTCATGCGAAACATATGCGTCTGAGGTGCAATCTTGTTAGGGTTATGCTCATTAGGAAAACGACCGGTGGCATGATCCGCCAAACCATCACTCTCGATATAACGATAGCCACCTTTCTTCTTGATACGCAAACTCGACGCGGCATTCAGATCTGAAATAAAGAATGAGAGAATACTAGCAGGTGATTCAACAAAGGAAGTTTCAACATTCGTTTCATGCACACCATGCGCATGCAGCGTAGTCGACATCAAAAAAGCGATAAGGAAAAGCGAACTAGAAATGTATCTCATCATTAATACCCCAGCACATCACCAGGTCAAATCATCCGGAATCACATAATCAGCATAAGGATCATCCTCATCCAGGGTCACAGCATTAACGAACTCCTCACCAATAATACAATCCGGATCCCGCTGCCTGATCTTCTCCGCCACACCCAAAGGCACTAACTCATAGCCTTCACCCAGGCGGGCAATACACAAACGCCCAGACGATAGATGTTTATGCAGCGTCTCGGACACAAACATGCGCTTCACCACATTAGCATCGGTAAAGTTATAAACCAGCTCCCCATCCCTATCCTCAACCCGATTCGATTCAATCAACTGAATAATCTGCGCAGCCACCGCTTTATGCTCAGCTTCTTCTTTCTTACGTAAATTTATCTGCCGATCCCGCTCGACCTTTTCCGCCTGTGCTTGTTGCGAAAGTAGTTTAGCCTCATCCAGGTGCTCAGCAGATCCCTTCTTACCCTTCTTCTTTTTATTTTTATACTGCCCATGCTTAACCGTCTGCGCTTTGGTCTTATCAACCAACCCGGTCTTCTTCAACTGATCAATAAGCGAATTACCCATCTATATCCCTCATAAACAAAACCCTCGTCAAAAAATTCGTCATACCGGGCTTGCACCCCAAGGGCAGGCTTCGCGCACCCGGTATCGCTTACATGGATGTAAGCGCTTAGGAAAGGTCAGGAACACCTTTCATGCCAGTCGATTATCCTCAGCATTATCATTAACGATTTCCTTCAAATACCGAAACAAAACTCTGGCCGACTTAGGCGGCTTACCAAGCGCCTCTTCCTTTTTAGCATTTCGAACCAACTGCCCCAAACGCTGCCGATCAAGGCCGGAAAATCGCTCACACAATTCATTAATCAATTCATTATTACCCGCCAACAACTTATCCCGCCAAATTTCCACCTCATGAAAAACCGACACCTCTTCCGCATGCGGTTTACGCAAGACGTCCAAAGCAGAACGAATTCCCTCAGCATCTTCATCACGCATCAGCTTCCCAACATGCTTCAAATGTCGTCTTAAGGGTTCCATCTTCAAATGCTTCGCTTCCATTACAGCATCACGCATCTCATCCGAAAGAGGGATCTGCTGCAGCGCTTTGCTGGATAGCCCGACCAGATCTCGACCCAGATCATGCAAGGCTAGCATTTCACGTTTTACCTGTGATTTGCTTTTTGGAAGTATTTCGTCAGTTTCAAGCATCTGTGTATTTTCCGGTTACTCTAATCCTTTGGTATCCGTCATTCCCGCGAAGCTTGCCCTCGAATGTTTTAGTCGGGGGGCGGGGATCCAGTATAAAATTATCGCCGAAGGTGATTCTTTGTGGAGTTGTTTAATTCGTAACAGGTTCTCTAAAGTCATCGATTGTTCCTTTAATCATAAGTGTGGGTCGTCCCATCAGTCTTGTTAAAAAACTACTGCCAAGTTTTACCTTCTCTTTAAATTTTGCCGGCGTATAAATCGTCGGGTTTATCGGTCGTTGTAATGATTCTTCCAGGGGCAGCAACAAGGTCATAACATCGCTATATACCAGCCCTTTACCAACTAACATTAGATCAATATCGCTGGTTTTCACATCACTTCCTTTTGCAATAGAGCCATAAATAAAGGCCAAATCAATCTTACCAAGGAGTGGTTCCAACGCCTCACGTATAACATCTGCAACACCAAAAGTCTTTCGAACAATCCCCAACATTTCTGAATATATAGGGTTCTCCGAGTTTGCCTTGTAATGGAGCTGATTCCCTGTGCGCGATACGACAATTAAATCAGCAGATACAAGACATTCGAGCTCACGGCTGATCGTACCACGACCCATATCCGCCCAACGCACAATCTCATTAGCATAAAAACTTTGATCCGGTTTGCCAAAAAGTAAACCCAACACACGCTGCTGTGTTTTTGTAAACAATGCATCGCCTATAGTAATCGAAGACATATCCAAATCCATCATAAAGACCCAAATTGGGTACTATAAGCCCCATTATGGGTCTTATCAAGTCCTTGTCTTAACAGTCAATCCCGGTCTCCTTCGTCATACTGGCGAACGCCTACATGGATGTAGGCGGTAGAGCGACGCAGGAAGCCAAAGCCGAGGCCAGTACCCAGTAAAAAATCTGCCGCAGGCAACCTCTTATTACTGTCACCCAAAAAAACTTACCCCAACCCAAACGCCTCCCTATTCCGATAAGTCACCATCGCATTATAATGCCCAATCAAATCATCCAGAGAAAACCGCGCATTAGCCGGGCTAGGATTTGGCGTAACAAAAATTTGCGTCTTTCCAATCGTCTGTTTCTGTATTCCCAAACTCACTTTCTTATCTACTCCCTCCACATACTTCTGGTAATACTTATAGGTCCCCTGCCCATGAAACCAGGCAATAACAGGCTGATACTCTACTATCTTCTCCTTCAGCACCGGCCCCCACTCCTTGTAGTCCGCCGCACGCAAATCTTTCCCCATCGTACTTGGTCGCTTTACCAGATCGGTGAAGCCCATCTTGTACTTGTCAAACAAGACCTGCATAGATGCAGCACCAGGTTCAAGTTTCACATCAACCAAACGCGATCCATTCAACGCCTTCCAAAAACGATTACGTGGATTAGCAAAATAAAACCCCGCCTCAACAGACATTGGATTGGGGTTGAGACCAATAGAAAGAAACAACAAATCAGTACGAAGGTAATCAGGTAAGGTGTTCATGAAAAATTATCAGGTGATGTCTTTAGTATTTTCAAGCTATTTTAAACTATTTGTGACAATATTTTTTAATCGCTCTGCTCTTAGTTTCCTGGATTATTTGTGATAATCAGCAAGAGAAGTGACATCGACGTCCTTTGTTGCACGAACTGGTGGGGCGGCTTTATCCGTGATAAGTAAGCCGGTTGTACTTCCGCCCAAGAAAACCATCTCATCACATAAACGTCCCAACTTATCTGCCGTCAGCATGACTATGTCCAGGTTCGGATTCCTTTCCTTAGTCATAAGCCTCTAATCTCTTTTTCAATTCCTTTATGGCAAAATTTACTTCCCGTGCGCGGCCCCCACGAATAGCATCGACAAGCACCAGCAGCTTATATAGTTGTTCGTCAACTCTAGCGGCCTTCGGGGCTGATTTATACAGGGGTGAAAAAGCCATTCCCCTGACATTACCTTCTGCATCGGGCCATACCGGTAGTGGCTCACTATCTGCCGCAAACTTGCTCTTCAATGGTGGCGCTGCGTACCCGGTAGGCATACCTCGAACCATTTCACCTCGTTCGGCGACAAAGACATATTTAAGCCCGTGAATGAGGAATTCTTCCAGGTTTCCAATATTAGGAAGTATCTTTTTGTTCTTTTGTATTGCTAAGTTGGATGCCAAAGCACGATTGGAAGCCGCATGAACCTCCGAGGGGCTCATACTGAGCTCAATAGCTAACTTATTGAAAGACCAGTCAATATTTCCAACGGCAACCAGCTTCAACAAAACTAAAATATCTTGTGGTTTTAAGAGCATTAATCATTCTCTATTCGGGAATCGCGAATAAAGAATAACCTGTCAGAATATATTGTCAATCACAGTATTTGTTTCAAGAAGATAAATCGTGCCACCTCATGAAATAGCACAACCCTGGCAGAGAAACCCCATCTTAGTCCTATACACCATTACTCAAAGTCCCTACTGCCTGCCTATACTCCCACAACCAAATCCGGCCTGAAATCCTCCCCCTTTTCATAACCCACATAACCACGGGGGTTGCAGAGGACCCGTGTCCCATTCACCTCGTAATCAAAGGCATCGTGGGTATGACCGTGGATCCATAACTGCACCTTGTCGCCATCCAACATCGCTTCAAGGTCACTGCCAAAGGCCGGTGTTAGCATGTCTTTAGCGAAACGCTGGTGAATCGAGCGGGGCGAGGGAAAATGGTGCGTCACAACCACAGTAGATCCTTCAAAGGGCAGGGCCAATTCTTCCTCAAGCCAGTTACGGTGAGCGCAATGAATGGTAATAGATTCATTGGGTGTGAAGCGTCTTCCGTTGTTTGTAATCACTTCAAAGTCAGACATGTTGCGTTTCGCATGTTGCACAGAAAACCATTTTTCCGTCTCGCCGAATAAAGAAAAATCCGTCCACAAGGTACAACCAAGAAAGCGTACTCCGTCGATGACAAGCGTATCTCTGTCCAGTACATGCACTTTGCCCTCAGCCTGCTTTTTGATCTCGCGAACAAGATCCAGATCATGATGATAATACTCATGATTACCAAGGACATAGATAAGAGGCACCTCAATAGCCTGTTCAACTATCCATTCGAGTCCCTTTGTGCCGACACCGATATCACCTGCAAAAACGACCAGATCCGCATCCGTGTGCGGCACGACGAACTTACCGAACTCAATATGCAGATCACTTAATACCTGAATTTTCACACTAGCCCACCCGCTGTTATATGTCGCTCAATCATCAAGCGACGGAAGTAAAATCTGAAGTTGCCTGATTAACGGAGGCATGTCGTTCATTACCGTAAGGTAAAGGATTTCATGATCAATCTGCCCATATTCATGTGCCAGAAAATTACGCTGCCCGATGATCTCGCGCCAATGAATCTCGTCAGCGTTTTCGCGAGTAACAATGGATACACGACGCGCGCTTTCACTAATAATCTCAAGCACTCGCTCCAGCGCCCGTTGCAAAATACGATCATCCATCAAGTCATCGAGCGCTTTGTCGTGCAGCATCCGCGTCATCAATCTGCATAAATCAAAACCAGGTCACGTTCAATCTGTCGGCGTCGATAGGGATTGTTCAAAATCGTTGTGGTAGCTACATCCACATCGCGACCATCAAATAATTCGGAAAATGCATCCCGGATCCGGATCATCCCGGACAGGGCAGGAGTCCGACCCTCTTTAAATTCAACCAGCAAATCAATATCACTTTTCTTTTCCAGTGCATTGCGCGCGGCCGATCCAAACAGCGATAAACGTCTGACGCCGTAGTGATGGATTATGTCCAGTAAAGCCTGGTCGGAAACAAAACCAAGCGACGCAGGAATAGGCAACCGCCTGGCAACGACGTATTCCGCCGCATCTTCGGAAAGCGCCAGAGCGGGGCTTCGGCGTTGCCCGACATAAAAATCAAGACCGAGAGCATCCAGGACAGTCAAGACCTTGCCGATTTCCGCCGTCTCTTTACCGCGCTCAAATTCAGACAGAAAACGAATACCCAGACCAGCCAGGCGACAGGCCTCTTTCAGAGCAAGCCCACCGTCTATTCGTAGTACTCTTAAGCCATCAATCAATGGTGGATTGTGTTCTTTGACGAGGGCATCTTTTGGCATTAATAAATCGATTATTACAGGAATCGGCGTTGCACCATCCCTCAAGTCGATTGTTCTTCGCATTTGAAAAGGCTTTAATCCGTCAATGTCTCGCTCATAATCGTGACTTTCCAGTTCTAATACCAAATCAGCATAATCATAATCTCCCAGGGCTTCAGGGTTTAAATCCAGATCTATATCGAGAGTGCCTATATGTTCAGGTGTAGCATTGGCATACAACAATGAAGGTACAAAACCGCCCACCACTACAAAATTTCCGTGTTGAGAGCCCAATATCTGGGCAAGTTCAACTAGTACTGAGAAGACGGCCTGGTTTTCCCTGTCTCCGTAATCGGAAGCTTTTAATAAATTCTCATTCACATTCATTCCTTAAATTATGTTTTTCCATTTATTTCTTAACACGTGAGTTTCAATATGTTCTGCTGCTTCTTGTTCCCTTTCTCCTCTTACATAGAGATCCAGATAAGTCTGGATTGCGCTGGTACATCTCAGGCCGGGCGCGCATTCAATTGATTCTTTAAATATAAATGAATCTTTAGGCTCCTCGATGATAATGTTTGGTCCACTATTGACGGCATCAAGCGCTAAATATTCTTTCAATATAGCAAGCCCCTGCTTGTCGGCGTAGAAACTTTCACTGGTCGTTTTTGTAAAAGGGGCCAGCCAGCGCGCGGCACTCAAGCCACTCAACATCAAGCCTGCGTCAACTAACTCAGCCTCTTTCAATGCCGTCTTGATGGCGTTTTGTCTTTCTTCGCCAGTTAAGAGGGTGTAATACTTATTCTCATTGGTGACAGGTTTTTTATACAGCGCTCGCCAGTCATGCAACAAAGCTCCTGGTTGCGTCAACTGAATACCTCGTGCTTGCGTTTCCACTGCATAGCCCTGATCCAGCAAGGCACGTCGGACATTGCTCACCTGGCCGAAACTGAGCATGGACCCGGATGCCAGTTCTTTAACTTGCCAGGACCGAATGGGGTCACTCATCAGCAAACGCAACATGCGCGATGATTTCAATCCAAATAAAGACTTAAGTCCCCGCCGTTCTAAGGCCCTGTTTTTTTCACCGGACTTCTCAATGTAAATATTGGCAACGTCCAGTCGACAGTTACCGGTCAGATCAAAATAGCTGATATTCCGTTCCACCAGGATCTCGGCTGAGCGAGGCGAAATATAGTCAGACACTATCAATGGATAAACCGGCTCACCAACGATATACCCACTGTTTTCTTTAACCTGCCGAATCGCATCAAGCACAAAACGCGGTTGTAAGTTTTTCTTGAATTGAGCAAGGAGTTTTATACTTTTCTCGCCAATCGTAATAATGGCAATAAAATCCGCGTGCGCATCTTCTGCTAGTGTCGCCTCCCAAAGCAGTTCAACGTCATCGATAAACGAAATGGGCTCTAGCAGGGCCTCTAAAACTGACCTGATCTGATTTTCTATATCATTCTGGTTTGACATATTTTCACTCTTATCAATACTTTCAACGTATGCCGAAATAGTAATTATTAGTGAAATATAGTAGATATTTCATTATTAGCAATACTTTCAACGTTTGTTGAAACAATTAAAATTAATGATACCAGTATTAGGTTTTCGATAATTTAGACTATCTTATTGTTTATTATAGATATTTCAACATCGTCTACGACGTAAATCTGCTGTGTAGGTATTGGTCATTTTAAGGAAGATTAAATAGGTAGCGGTGTTGAACATGCGTCATAGCAAAGTACGGGCTAGCTTTACATCGCTATTTCGTATCCCGACTGCCTGCCAGGCGCCAGCGTAGATCGTGCTCAAAGTTGAAATTCGTTTTCTTTTCACAGAGCTTGGTGATCAGTGGTGCTAAGGCTTTTTCCTGGTTGGCGTAGTCTGACAGTTGGTCCAGTATTTTTCCGGCGCATTCGCCGACGACGCCATCGGAGTCGTCAACACCGTTCATTATTTTCCTGTCGATGCGCTCGATTAATTTCCAGAGGTAGTTTGCGTTTTCCTTTGTTGGTGGTAATGCACTAATGGCTTCCGCGATGATGCCTGCGCCCGTCGCCAGGTTTCGTTGATAGCTGAACCAGATCCGTGATGGGCCACGGTAGGGTTTTAACTTGCTGAATCCGGCGGTGACAAGGGATTTCACTTCGTTTAGATCGCTTGATATTTTTTTCTCTTCGCTTGTCGCCTCTATTTTCCCTGAGTCATGCAACACGGCGAGTGCCAGGGCTGGTATGTGTTTACAAAGCTTGACGTTGCTGCCCATGTAGCAGTCGCAGTCACCGTTATCAACGCGGGTTTTTGAGATGCTTACCTGGTAGGGCTGCGTGCCTTTAACTGTTGCGGCATAACTATGTAGTAATTCTTCTATGTCACCGATCTTGTTTGATGGATATAAATCCTCTGCACGTTTGTACATCGCCGGGCTGTGGGCGTACTTGATGTCGTCCAGGGTGTATTTTGGTTGTTGCATGGCTACCTGAGGAGAATAAATTTGGGTCATAAGCAGAATTTGTGAGTTAGCATAAATGCTAAGTAAAAGATCATCGTCATTCCCGCATGTTTTTTGGCGGGAATCCAGTTAAACAATGGTTTCATTCAACCTGGATTTCCATCCTTTGATTCAAATGCGGCATATCCATGTGCCATTACTCCGCTAATAGCTGCGGGAATGACGGACCTTTGTTTAGCAAGCTCAGTAGAACTGTTGTGTTTCTACCCATAAATCTTGCGGAAGAGCCATAAATTTAATCAAACTCACCAAGGTTTGCCAGGCGATAACTGGTGCTTCGTCCGCCACCTGCATTCCTTATGAGTATGTTTCGTGTGACCAGTGTTTGTAAGTCTCGCAGTGCTGTGTCATTTGAGCATTTTGCAAGCTTTGCATATTTGGAGGTGTTCATGTATCCCTCAAAATTAGTCAGCATGCGGTTGATCACTTTTTGTTGACGTTCGTTGACGGATTGTTGGTTCACTTTTTCCCAAAGCCGGGCTTTATAAAGCACTGCGGCTAGCGTCTCTTTTGCGCTCTCAATTGTTCGGCCCAGACATTCCATGAACCAGGATAGCCACGGCGTTACATCAAGATTATTACCTTGTTGGTGTTCAAGACGATCGTAATAGTCACCTCGTTCAAGCTCGATTTGTGATGACATACTATAGAAACGTTCGCGGCTATCATCCGCTCTTGCCAATGACATATCGGCAATGGCACGTGCGATACGACCATTACCGTCTTCGAAGGGATGGATAGTGACGAACCAAAAATGTGCCAGTGCGGCTTTGAGTAGGGCGTCCATGGATTGCTCCGTATTAAACCAATCCAGAAATTGATCCATTTCTTTATTAAGGCGTGTTGCTATCGGTGCCTCGAAATGCACTTTTTCACGTCCGATGGGTCCGGATACAACTTGCATAGGGCCAGCTTCCTCAGTACGCCACGCGCCAACAGTGATTGTATGCATGCCACTTCTTCCAGTCGGAAACAGCGCTGCGTGCCAGTTGAACAGCCGTTCGCTTGTTAAGGTCTTCTCATGATGTTGTGTAGCATCGAGCATCATCTCAACCACACCATCGACGTCGCGACCTGTTGGCACCATACCAGCGGTTTCTATGCCCAGGCGTCGGGCGATGGACGAGCGTACTTCCTCAGGATTCAGATTCTCGCCTTCAATGGCAGAAGATTTAACCACATCGCTGGTGAGTGTGTTCAGACTGGCTTCGGTTCTGAGATCAAAACCCATGGCCTTCATCTGACCAAGCAATTCGCCCTGGCGATAGCGTAATTGAGAGAGCTGCGGGAGCAAGATTTCCGCATCCCATGTGAAGTTAGGCCAGTCTGGATTTTCATGTATGTAGGTCATGTTTACTGCACTTTTTGCGGTGAATATAATGTGTATTCACCGCAAATGCAATATTCGCCTTATATTTTGCGGTGAATAGGAGGTTTATTCGCCGCAAAACAGATTATGAGACAGGTGAAGGGTATACCCCTTCTATCTTTTGGTAGGGCCGAAGGTGTGCCGGTTTGAGGATCTTACTTCGGTCGATATTTATAAGGACCAAAAAATATAAAAGTTAATGTGACAGCCACACAAATCGCGACGTACCAGTAGAGGGTCGAGGTATAGCTACCATTCATTTCGTAGGCAATGCCAAGGGCAAGTGGGCCTAGCCCGGTACCCACATAAAAGAAAGAAAAGAAAAAACCATAAATTTTGCCAAAGGCACGCAGGCCGAAATAACGTGATGTCATGTAGCTGATGATGTCGGTTTCAGCGCCTATTCCGACGCCAATCAAAATAGCTGCGAGGATATTGAATGCCTCCGAGAGGTTGCCGGCGGCGAGGCCGAGGCCGCCGGTGGCGATTAAAAAAGTTGCCAGGGCAAGCCAGGGTGCAAAAACGACATCCAATAAAAAACCAATAATAATGCGTGATGCGAACAGGGACATGCCCATTATTGAGGCAATGAATACGGCCTGGGCGGGTGACATCCCGGAATCCTTGAGCAGGGGCACGAGATGCACGGCCATGCCATTGAACACGAGGGCGAATACAAAGGTCATGACCAGCAACAGCCAGAAGGTATGGGTGTGCATTGCCTCTTTAAACGACAGTCCTTCTGTCGGTGATGCAGAGGGTGCGATTTGATCTTCCTGACCGTCATCCGGAAGTAGTCCGACATCGGCGGGCTTATCTCGTATGAAAATGAAGATGAGTGGTAGCACTAAAAATACAAGCAAGGCGGCGATACCAAGATAGGCGCCGCGCCAACCGAAGTTTTCCTGGAAGTGCTGCATTAACATGGGGACGACTGCGAAACCTGAACCGATACCGGCGGCAACAATGCCGAGAAACAATCCCCGACGTCGATCAAACCATAAGGAAATAATACGAACGTAGGGCAGGCTGGTGGTGATGGAGCCGGCAAGTGAAAACAGGAAGATGACGGCATAGAAATGCCATAGTTGTTTCATCAGGGGCGCTAAGGTTAACGCTAGTGCAGAGAGAATGATTGCGGGTATTAATATTTTGCGTGCGCCGACTTGATCGATTAGACGACCTACTATGGGGATCATTAATGCTGTAGTTGCGGTATAGATGGTGACAGTGACAGATACTTGTGCGCGGTTCCAGCCGAACTCCTGGTTTAATGCCTCCATGAATACGCCGGCACCGCTTAATACTATGGGGCCTGAGCTGGCGGTTACGCCGATCAGGCAGCCGAAGACGATGCCCCAGCCGAAGAATTTTCCGGTGCCGTAGAGGTATTTGTGGTTTAACAGTGTATTCATATTTATGAGTGACAATTAAAAAGTTTCGTCATTCCTGTGAAAACAGGAATCCAGTTTATTCATGTCCGCTTGCAGCGGCGATTTAATTGACTGGATGCTGGAATGAATCCAGCACGACAAGATTACTATCCAGTCAGTGTAATGTTCGCTTATCGCGGGACGCTAATTAAGTGGATTTGCATCCTTAGCTTCGTAAACGGTACTTCCCTGTACCACTTCTCCGCCAAAAGCATGCGGGAATGACGGGTGTGCAATCCTCCGGGAATGACGGGTGTGCAATCCTCCGGGAATGACGGGTGTGCAATCCTCCGGGAATGACGGGTGTGCAATCCTCCGGGAATGACGGGTGTGTAATCCTCCGGGAATGACGGGTGTGTAATCCTCCTGGAATGACGGGTGTGCAATCAGCGGATTCAATTTCAATTTTGAATCGCCCCGGGATGAATGCTGATGCCTTCTAATTCTTCCATGTAACGAAGGAAGTTGTATTTATCTTCGACGCCATCGGTAGGCTTGCGGTCTTTCCATTCCCATTTGAATCCACCGGGTTCTATTTTTGCTACCAGGTAGGCCATACTTTCGTCCGTCATTGCCAAATCGAATGCGCTTGAAAAGTCATCGATGTTAGTCACGGTTTTACAGTTGAGACAGCCCGCGCCTTCGGCCATCTTGGCGAGGTCAGTGTTCTTCGAAGTCAGCGTTGCCGGGCCACCGATGTTTTCGTAGATTTCGTTGTCCATCACCACCACCGTCAGGTTGGGTGGTCGTTGTGCGCCGAGGGTGCACATGATGCCTGTATTCATTAGGGCTGAACCGTCTGTATCAAGTGCAATGATACGGCGATGCGGCAGTGACAGGGCGAGGCCGAGGGCGGTGGGGACGACTGAGCCGAGTATGCCCATGAAAAAGGTATTGTTGGCAGGTTTGTGATTCCACCAGTCATCCCAGGTGCCGCCGATGGAGGTGGTGACCAAGTCTTCTTTAGTGACGACTTTTGCAATCGCCTCGATAACATCAAGCCTTTTCATAAGCAGCTACCTCCGTACATTCGCCGGTTAACACCATCGCTACTGGCCATTGACTGGCATCGGCGTGCCTGAAGGCTTTACCAATGCTCGGTACTATTTCATCAAGTTTACTAATAAAGTTGCAGGGAATGCGCAGGGTCTCAAGAAGATTGCCCATCACCTGGGAATGGTTGTGCCCCCACCAGTTACGTTCACCGAATGCGCCGCGATAACTCATTACCATCACCAGGGGCATGTGGTGACAGAAGGAGAATCGCGCAACCGCTTCACAGCATTGCCTGATCCCCGAGTTCTCCATAATCATCAGGCCTTTTTTTCCGGACAGGTAAGTGCCGGCAATAATGCCCGGCAAGTCCGCTTCATTGCTGACCAGTACATAGCGAATGCTCTCGTCGAGTTCGCATTGCTGGTAGATCGATTTTAATAATGATTCGGGTAGGGCCGCGACTAAACTCACGTCTGCCTCGTGCAATCCTTGCATGAACAGGCGGGCATATTCCGGGATCTCTTCTTTAGGTGCTGTCATATTTTTTATTCCTGACTTTCTTATTCATTTACTCTGCGTCGGTACAGGTACGTCTTTAAACTGAAGCTTGTTCGGATCAAGAAGCTTGCCATTCTTCACAAGCCACTCGACATTGCCAATGTCTGATATGTCTGTAAGCGGGTTTCCCTTGACGACGATGATGTCGGCGAGTTTACCAGCTTCTAGTGTGCCGAGTGTCTTTCCCTGACCGATAACTTCAGCCCCGTTCTTCGTCGCCGCCACGATGATCTGCATTGGTGTCATGCCTGCCTGATGCATGAGTTGAAGTTCACGCATGACCGTCGCTCCGTGCAACATGCCTGCATTGCCGGCATCGCTTCCCAGTGTGATCTTGACGCCAGCCTTTACGGCCGTGCGAAGGTTCGCCATCGAGATGTCCAGACTGCGCTTCGCATCGTGGCCCAGCCCCGGTATAAGTTGACGGGAAAGGACTACGCTCTTTTCATCGGTGATGGAATCAAGAAAGACATCCCATACTTTGCCGCGTAAGCGTGACATGAAAAACAGATCCGGATTGACTATATAATTTCCTTCAAACACCGACAGTGTCGGGATGTAGACAACATCCCGGGCGGCCATCAATTTCAATACTTCATCGGCACCTGTCTCTGCCATATGAATACTATGCACGACAACGTTGCCGCCTGCCTCAACAAACTCCTTTGCTTCGCTCGGATAGGAGATATGCGCATAGACTTTTTGCCCTTGCGCGTGGGCTGCATCGATCACCGCTTTAAGAATGTCGGGCTGCAGTTTATTCCTGTCGGCATCGACGCGCGTGGTGCCGGATTCTGCGCGTGAGTGGAAGATTTTAATGCCGTCGGTTTTTGATTTAACAATCTGGCGAACGGCCTTTCTCGCATCACCTACGGAGTCGACCTGGAAATAATAGGGACCGAGAAAATCGAGGAGACCGAGTTCGGTTATCAGACGTATGGGATGTGATCCGGGTGCAGTGATACCAAAGCCATTTCCGTAGAGTCTGGGTCCGATAATATCGCCGGCATCAAGTGCGGCTTTCATGTCATTGAGGCCAGGGTGTGCCGCCATATCATAAACAGAGGTGACACCAAACTTGAGGTAGCTGAGGAGGCTGTTTTCCATGGCTGTTGCGGTGAATTCGCGGGGATCCGCGGAGCCAGCACCACTGCCTCCGATGTGCATATGTGAATCAACGAGGCCGGGCAGGATGGTTAGGCCCGCTACGTTAATGAGGCGTGCGGAAGTTGGAATGTTAGTAAGGGAAGCCGATCCGACGGCCGTTATTTTATTGCCCTCCACAAGGACAACCGCGTTCTCGACAGGTGTGCCACCGAGGCCGTCGATCAGCGTGCCGCCTACTAGCGCAAAGGACTCTTCTGCAAAGGCGGGCCTGGCGCCGCCAGAAATCAGCAAAGCGCCAAGCAGGAAAGCCGTCTTTAAATAATGCCGTCTACAGAAGTGCTTATCACTGTCAGTTAGAGAACCCAATATCCTTCAACTCGGATACCACTACTAACGAGAGTAACTAAATTCCAGGCCAAAGGTTCTTGGATGATTGACAGCACCGTTACGGGGGAAGCCACCACTGACGAGGCTAACGTAGTTGTGTAAAAACGCTTCCTCATCAAAAAGATTATTGGCCCAGGCCGATACCGACCATGGCTGGTTGTTCGGCTGCCAGGTGCCTCTCATGCTGACAGTCGAATAGGCATCCTGCGAGGCTGATTCCCTTTTATAGGGATCAAAATAGGCTGTGCTTCTATAGCGCCAATCCGCCCTGACATCAAAATCGCCCACTGAAGTCGGAAAGCTATGGGATGCGCTTGCGGTGAACATATGCTTTGGCGCATTAGGCAAGGGATTGCCCTTTAGATTCAGCGTGCCCAATGCGGGAAATATAGGATCTCCAGTAAAAAACTCGGTAAATTCAGAATCCACGAAACCATAGACGAATTCCAGCTGAGTATTCTCGGTGAGTAGATAGGTAAGTTCTGCTTCAAAACCGAGTACTTCAGCCGCCGCCGCATTCGTTATCGAAAATGACAGGCCTGCCAATTGGCTCACCTGCAGATCTGAATAATCATAGAAAAAAGCCGACAAATTAGCCTTTAGCTTGCCATCAAGCAGCACCGATTTTACCCCGCCTTCGTAGCTCCAGATAAATTCAGGATTAATGGGTGGGCTTAAGTTACCCGGTAGTATCTGACCACTTTTAAAACCTTTTGACACGGTGAAATAGGCCATGCTGTCATCGGTCAGTGCATAGTCAATTGAAAACCGCGGCGTGATAGCATCAAAGGAGCGCTCTGCATTGACCGGGATAAACAAGTTGGGGCCACCAAAGGCAGGCACAATAACAAGCTGGAAAGAACTTTCTGTCGTGCGTTTTTCGTCGGAGTATCGGATACCGGCAGTGAGGTTTAGTTTCTCCGTTGCGGCCCAGGTCACGCTACCAAATGCCGCGTAGGCTTTTGTTTTTGCATGTCCTCTTTCGTCGAAGATATCACCCGGGAGATTTGAGGCGAACAGAAAGGGTACGGTATTGGTGACGAAATTATCGTTATCAAAATAAAACAAGCCGACCACGGCTTTGATTCTATCGGTGTCCCAGTTCAATTGAACTTCCTCGCTAAAATGGACGCCGGATTCTTCGTTGGTAGTGGGCCAGCCGGGTGCGTCTGTACCATCATATTGCGATTTTTTCACACCATCTTGATCGCGATAACCCGTCAACGACTTGAAGGTAAGCTCATCGTTAATTTGATAAGTAAGGGTCAAATCGTAGCCGAAAGTTCTAATATCACGGCTTTCTTCAGCGTCACTGGCGATACCTCTGAAGGTTTGTGCGCCCGAACCGCCATCGACAACACCCTGTAATGTGCCGAATGCCGAACCAAAGGTATGCACGACAGAGCCTCTGTCATTCGCATCCCAGTAATCCATACCCAGTTCCACCGTCAGATCCTCCGTCGCCAGCCACTTGAGCTTGCCGCGGAAGGCGATCTCATCACGATCGTCAATCTCGGAATTATCAAAACTATTTCTACCGAAACCATCTCTGTCTACCTTATTAAAAGCGATGCGTCCCAATAATTTATCTTTCACAAGGGGGCCACCAACGCCCACTTCAAATTCTCTCGTATTAAAGTTGCCAATGGTCGCGCGCGCATTGACCTGCAATTCTTCAGTCGGCCCGCGAGTGATGATGTTGACGGCGCCACCGGTTGCATTTCTGCCGAACAGTGTGCCTTGAGGGCCTCGCAATACTTCGATGCGCTCGATGTCGTGAAAGGAAGTACCCTGAATCGTTGGATAAGAAATCACAACGCCGTCCTGGTGAACCGCGACGCCACCCTCGGCGCCTGAATTATCCAGTGACAGACCTATGCCACGGATAAATATTTTCACCCGGCCATTGTTTTGTGCGATGTCGAGATTGGGGACTAATGATGTGAGTCCATAAATATCCCTGGCACCTTTCTTCGACAGCATATCGGATGAAAGCGCGGTGATGGCAAGCGGGACATCCTGTAAATTCTCAGCACGTCTTTGAGCGGTAACAATGACCTCTTCAAGTACACCTCTGTCTTGAGAATAAGATGGAAGAGGTAGCAACATTAATGAACTCAGGCATACAAATATGAGCTGGAATTTAGACTTAAAGGTTAACTTTGACATGACTGTGCAATCCCCCAGGATTAGTAATCCGAATACTCGAAAAGTGTCTAATATCCCTGAATAATGAAGGGATATTCTCTCATTCTTAAAACTTTGCGGGGAAAATATACACTTTTACATTGATTTTGTCGCGACATTATTAACAATAATATTTATAAAAGAGTGTTATGATTTTGGCTTTTCTGGCTTGTGATATCTGTGGCATGTGGCATTACATAAATAATATTAAAATCTGATACTTATCGAGGTTCAACGCAATGAGTTATGAAATAGGAATCGATGTCGGTGGGACATTTACTGATTTCGTCGTACGCCATTCAGATGACATTTTTAGCGGAAAGGTACTGACGACCCCTAACGATGAAACGGCGGGCATTATGAATGCCATCAACACCTCCGCGGAACATTTCAGTCTCGATTTAAAAAGTTTCCTCAAAAGTGCTGACAACCTTGTGCTGGGCACGACAGTCGTCACTAACACTATGCTTGAATACTCCGGGGCCACTACCGGCTTAATCACCAGTAAGGGTTTCCGCGACATCATCGAGCTGCGCACGGGCTTTAAGGAAGATCATTTTGATATTCGTCTTCCCGCCCCTTATCCCATCGTACCGAGACAACGCCGTTTAGGCGTCACAGAACGCATTAATCATCTTGGCGAAGTGATTCTTGCCTTGAACGAAGACGAAGTGCGTGAAGCGGTAAATAAATTAAAACAACTTGGTGTCGAATCTATCGCGGTGTGTCTATTATTCTCCTTCAAGAATAGTGCGCATGAAATTCGGGTCAGGGAGATCATCAAGGAAGAATTTCCTGAAGCACATGTATCACTGTCTTGTGAAGTCTTGCCACAGGTTAGAGAATTCGAACGTTTCAGCACGACCATATTAAATGCCTACCTCAGTCCCAAACTTAGTAACTACTTGCGTCAGTTAGAAACCAGTTTAAATGAGGCCGGCTTTGAAGGGCGCTTGTTTATAAAACTTTCTAACGGCGGCGTGATGGACATTGACTTCTGCTGCCAACGAGGCGTTGAGCTGATTCAATCGGGACCTTCAGGCGGTGTGACGGCTGCGGTCGCTGTTGGCGCATGGTCTGGTTATAAAGATCTTATTGCAGTCGACATGGGTGGTACGAGTTATGACGTTTGTCTGATCAAGGACGGCCAGCCCGATGTCGGCGTGGATTCATGGGTAAGTCGCTATCGCGTTGCCACGCCCATGATCGATATTCATTCCATCGGTACCGGCGGCGGTTCCATTGCCTGGATAGATGAGGGCGGTGCCCTTAGAGTTGGGCCGAAGAGCGCGGGATCTGATCCGGGGCCCGCCTGTTATGGACGGGGCGGGACGAATCCAACTGTCACTGATGCCAACCTGGTATTGGGTTATCTGAATCCAGGCACGATAGGTGGTGGTAAAATTAAACTGGATGTGGATGCCGCACATAAGGCCATAGAAAAAGAAATCGCCAAACCTATGGGCATGTCGATTGAAGAGGCGGCTAGCGGAATTTTTCGGATCTCAAACGGCGCGATGACCAACGCGATTCGTTATGTCTCGGTATCTCGTGGACGTGATCCACGTGATTTTGCCTTGATGGCTTTCGGTGGTGCGGGTCCGGTGCATATGGGCGTGCAGGCGAAAGACCTCGGCATCAATACCATTCTGGTACCGAAGAACGCCGGGGTATTTTGTGCTCTGGGTTGTATCATCTCGAATTTCAAGATCTCCAAGGTGAAGAGTTTCATCTCACGTTCCAATACCATCAAGCTTGATGAATTAAATAATGTGTTTGATGAAATAGAAGGCGATGCTCAGGAGTTGCTTGAGAAAACCCCGGGCGTTGTTGAAACACAGACACTTCGTTCTATTGATATGCGATATGTGGGTCAGACTCACGAAGTTACCGTGCCCATACGCTCAAGGACAAGACGCGTTACTGAATTGAACCTGAATAAAACCATTCAGGATTTTCATGAATTGCATGAACAACTCTATTCGTTCAAGCGCCCTGAGCAAACGGTTGAAGTACTCAATGTGCGTTCAGATTTAGTCGGTCTTCGCGATACAATCAAATACCGCAGCACGCCCTTTGAGTCGGAAGATCCTTCTCCTGCATTTAAGGGAAAACGCCGGGTCGGTTTTGAACAACTCGGTTTTGTTGAGACCAATGTGTACGACGGCACAAAATTGAAACCGGGTAATCTAATCGCAGGCCCCGCGATTATTGAAGAGCCGGAAACAACGATAGTGGTCTATCCTCAACAGGAGGCGATGTTGGATCATTATCAGACTTATATTATTGAAAGCTTCGAGTAGTCGCCTTCATGACTGACAAAATAACCGCTGAGATACTACGCAATAAATTTGATGCCGTGGTCGCAGAAATGCGTGCCACCCTGGTGAATACGGCGTGTTCCACCACGGTAAGCGAAGCCAATCAATGTTGTAGTGCCCTGTTTACCGAGGGTGGTTCTTTGGTAACGATTGATAACCCCTTACACCTGTCCTCTATGTCAGATACGGCCACGGCCATATTTGATTATTTTCAGTATGACCTCGGCAGCGAAGATGTCCTCCTTACCAATGATCCTTATGGAGGCGGCACCAAGGTTCAGGAATTCACGGCCATGGCACCGGTGAGTTTCGAAGATGAAATAGTGCTCTATGTGGGTGTGCGCGCTCACATGGAAGACGTCGGTGGCGATTTACGTGGTAACTACAATCCGCGGGCCACGGAAATCTGGGCAGAGGGTGTGCGTTGCCCGCCGATCAAAATTTACCGTGACGGAAAACTGTTAAAAGATACCTTAAATACCATCGCTTTGAACTCGCGTAATCCAAAAGCCTTCAGACTGGATCTGGAAGCCATGATTGCCGCGCTCAAAATTGGTCAAATGCGAATGACGGAACAAATTCATAGTTACGGTATTGAAGTTGTGCTGGGCGCCATGAACTGGTCCCTCGATTACGCCGAATCACGTTTCACTGCCATGCTTAAGGGCTGGGATAATAAAAAGCATGAAGGCAGATGTATTTTATTACACGATGGTCAGCAGCGGGAGGATCTGTCTATCCATGTAGATATGGAAGTCAAAGATGGGCGTCTTAGTCTGGATTTCTCGGGAACAGATGATCAGTCAAGCAGCTTTATTAATACCACGCCATCATTGGCGCTGGGTTATGCGCTACTGCCCATTTTTGCGTCCTTCGATACCGACATACCCAAAAATGCGGGAAGCCTCCGCTGTGTTGACCTGCTAACGCGAGAAGGCTCGCTGGTCAATGCCAAACTACCTGCACCGACGGGATGGTCAACCTCTCACATCGGATCAGAAATAGCACTTGCCGTTACCGATGCCTTATCGGGGTTTCTACCTGAGCGGATCGCAAATGTCGTCGGTAATCCCTTACTTGTTTATACGATCCGCCGTGGTATACGCCACGGCTTCACACTTGAGCAATTAGGTGTTGTTGATTATGCGCGGTTTACGCAAGGCGGATGCAGTGGCGCAAGTGGCCGTGATGGTTGGGGAATGCCGGGCATTTCGGCTGAAACACCCTTGCCCTCCGTCGAAATGTTTGAAGCCGATTTTGGCGAGGAAATACAAAAGTTGGAATATGTCACGGATTCTGCGGGTGCCGGGCAATGGCGCGGAGGCCTCGGAACCGAGGCCCACATTAATTTAGCGACGGTTGGTGCGGATGAGTTTCATTTGACCGCCTGTGTCATAGCGCATCAACAAAAGGTGGGTTTCGCCGGTGGGGCTGCCGGCAGCGACAATGCAATCGAAGTCCGTAGCGATGGAAATACGATCAATATAGAACGAGCCTATGTTGACCAGGAGGTCGCACAAAAATCCGAGCTGACTATTAAAATGGGCGGCGGGGTTGGCTGGGGTGATCCCAGGTTAAGAGAACCTGAGCTTGTTTTATCCGATGTCTTAAATGGTTTTGTATCAGTTGAGGCAGCAAAAGTAGATTACGGTGTCGTCATCGATCCGAAGAAACACCAAATCGATGTGAGCAAGACTGATCAGCTACGCAACAAACAGAATTAACAAGGTGTTACACCTGGAGGAACATAACTATGGTTGATGTCATCACTGCAGAGATCATCCGTGAATACCTGGAAACGGTATCAGAGGAGATCAGCAAGACCATGGAGAATACCTCCGTCTCCACTGTTTTCAGCGAAGCCCATGATTATTCCACCGGGGTGTTCTACTCCAATGGTAAAGATGTCAGCCTGCTTGCCAGGGCAAATTCACAACCTGTCCATATTTATGCCTCCGTTCATTCGGTGGAAACACTGTTGGGCGCATTTAAATATAATCTGAATGAAGGAGACATCGTCCTTGCCAGTGATCCTTATTCAGGTGGTAGCCATATTCCTGACTGGACATTGATGAAGCCCGTTTTCTATCACAACAAGCCTGTGTTTTTTCCCGCGGTGCGTGCGCATTTTATTGAAGTGGGTGGGCCTGTGCCGGGCGGTTACAATTCAAAGGCAACCGAGATCTGGCAAGAAGGTTTTCGTCTTGCGCCAATAAAAATTGTTGAAAAGGGCGAAATACGACGTGATGTGGTTAATCTGCTTGCTGCTAACAATAGACTTCCGGATACCATGGAAGGCGATCTCAATGCGATGATCGGTGCCTGCAAAGTCGGCGAAGACAGGATAGTCCGACTGGTAGAAAAATATGGTTTGGAGGTTGTTCTTGAATCCGTTGATTATATTCTTGGCTACAGCGAACGGCGCGTACGTTCTGAAATCTCATCATGGCCCGATGGCGAGTATAAAGGTCAAAGCATACTCGAACATGATTTCAATGGCGGTATCGATATTAATGTCGATGTCACCATCACTGTCGAAGGCGATGCTTGCACCGTCGATTTTACCGGTACGCATCCGCAGACCAAGGGCTTCGTGAATAGCGTTGTCGGTAATACTTTGTCCTGGGTTTACACTGAATTTTCTGTAGTGATGCCCGACGTTCCGTTAAATTCCGGTTTTTTTAAACCCATCGCTGTGATTACACCAAAGGGCACGGTGGTGAATCCCTATGCACCTGCACCGGTTGGCAACTCAACATTATGTGTTGGCAATGATATTGGTCAGGCTGTCATGAAGACACTTGAGAAAATAGTGCCTGAAAAAACCGGCTCGGCATTTATCGACCTCACTATCAACACGGTGTTTGGTTTTAATTCGCATTACGATAATCAAATGTACGTGAGCTTTGACTACTCAACCACGCCGACTTCCAGTGGCGGTGCCTGTGGTACGGACGGTTGGGGTGGTTACTCAGCGCCACACGCGTCTTTGCGTATCCCCTCTTTTGAATTACAGGAAGTGATGTATCCCTTTCTCTATTATCAGAATGAGTACACCACCGATACTGCAGCTCCAGGTAAATGGCGTGGCTCACCCGCCCATTCCATGCAACGTCAGAGTACGACCGATCCGGTGGTGAATTTTATTCAGGTACAGGCATGCCGACGGCCGTTGATGGGCTTTGCCGGTGGCGGGCCGGGGGCAGGTAACTATGTCATTCTGGACTACGGTGGTGAGAATGAAGAAAAAGTAGAAGTAGCCAAGGCCGACTACGTCCAAAAACCCGGTGAGATAATGTTTGCCCAAAGTGAAGGTGGCGGGGGTTGGGGTGATGCACTGGAACGTGATACCAGCGCTGTATTGCGGGATGTCCTGGATGAATATGTATCGATTGAAGGCGCCGCACGCGATTACGGTGTCGTTATTGAACCTGACACAATGACTGTCGATGACAAGGCTACTGCAGACTTGCGCTCGTCTTTGTGTAGTGCCTGAAAGACGGAGGAGGAAAGACAATAATGAGCAATATGACAGAAATAGATCCTGGTTGGACATGGGATGCCGATTTCCCTTTATCTCAGGGTTTGCGGATTGGTAATTTTGTTTTTTTATCCGGGCAGGTTGCTTTTGATTCAGAGGGGAACGTGGTGGGTGAAGGCAATTTACGTGAGCAGACGCGGCAAGTGTTTGAAAATATCAAGGGTATATTGACAGCAGGTGGCGCAACATTTCAGGACGTGGTTAAGATGACCACATTTTTTACAGTTGATATTACTGACCATGCAAAAGTGACTGATTTCTTTGATGTGCGTAAAGAATATTTTGGCAATCACAAACCTTGTAGCACGGGTGTGCAAGTGACAGCGTTAGTTGACGCGCGCTTAATGCTGGAAGTAGAGGTCGTCGCCTTGCTGCACGGTGCCAAATAAGAGCGAGTTAAGATGCGTTCAGTTGAGTATTATCAGAACGGAGACCTGAAACTAGCGTATTCAAAAGAAGGCAGTGGTCCCGTTGTCATCTTCATGCACGGCATAGGCGGCAATCGAAGTAATTGGGACGAGCAACAAACGGCCTTAAGTAATCACTACTGCACAATCGCCTGGGATGCCAGAGGTTATGGTGAAAGTAGCGATCCTGTCCAGCCACTCGAATTTTCAGATTTTGCAGATGACCTCAATGCCTTGTTGGATCATCTTGATGTGAAACTGGCGCACCTGGTTGGACTGTCAATGGGCGGTATGATTGCCCAGGAATTTTATGGTCGTTATCCACAACGTGTCGCGACCTTAACTCTGGCCGATTCATCACAAGGATTTGGTGCTGCTGATGAAGCTGAAAGAAAAGATTTTCTCTCTCGTCGACTGGCGCCACTCGAATCAGGATTAACGCCCGCTGATCTCGCGCCTACAATGATCGATGTGTTGACGGGGCCGAAAGCCACAGACGAAATGCGACGGCGTCTACTTGATTCTTTATCGGCCGTTCGTACCGGACCCTATATTCAGGCATTAAAGGCAACAGTGACCACAGATTTTAGAAATATCCTGCCAAAAATAGATGTACCCACACTTGTCATAGTGGGTAGTGAAGATAAGGTGCTGGCCCCGGAGGAAAGTGAATTGCTAGCAGATGCTATTTCTGGTGCAAAGTTGGAAACAATTGAACACGCGGGTCATCTTAGTAATATCGAAGCGCCAGAACGATTTAATTTCATCCTTACGGAATTTCTTGGTCGCCACGCAGCGCTCGCCGATACTATGTAGTTGTTTGTTGGCGCAAGTCCCATTCCAGTTTTGCCTTGATACCCATTCACAGGATTCAATATGAACATAGAAGACAACACAATTCTCAT
The DNA here is from genome assembly GCA_047638675.1 of Planctomycetota bacterium. Taxonomy (GTDB): domain Bacteria; phylum Pseudomonadota; class Gammaproteobacteria; order Eutrophobiales; family Eutrophobiaceae; genus WLWS01. Next base: position 24,020 of record JBLIML010000029.1, read on the forward strand.
TACCGGTGGTTCAAAAGGAATTGGCCTCGAGATGGCCAGGCAGTTCCTGCAGAGAAACAACAAGGTCATTATCACCGGGCGAAATGAGCAAGACTTGCGTACGGCAGAAGAACAATTAGTCGGTATTACCGCAATACAGAGCGATGTTAGTGATCCTGACGAAATAGAAAAACTTTATAATCGAGTCGTTAAAGATTTTCCTGATTTGAATATCCTCATCAACAATGCGGGCGTGATGGAGACGATTAATTTGCAAGATAATAATTACTCTGCAAAAGAACTCACAGCGGAAATTGATGTGAATTTAAAAGGCACTATATGGATGAATAATGTTTTTGTGCCATTTTTAAAGCATAACAATAATTCTGCCATTATCAATTTGTCTTCCGGCCTTGCATTCGTCCCTCTGGCCATTGCCCCCGTGTATTGCGCAACGAAAGCGGCAATTCACTCCTATTCGTTGTCACTGAGGGCGCAATTAAAAAATACAAGCATTAAGGTTTTCGAGTTAGCGCCTCCGCTAACTGGAACGGCAATGATTGATGCTTTTGATAAAGAAGACATGAAGGGAATAGCCATTGTCCCGGCATCAGCGACGGTTACTGCTTTTCTTAAGGGTTTATCAAAAGATGAATACGAAATTCGCCCTGGCCTTGCCAATCAGCTTAAATTCATGAGTCGGTTTTTCCCCAATTTTATTCTTAAACAACTAAGCAAGTCAGTCGACAGGATGCATTCAGGCTAAAACCTCCCGCCATCCTCGCACCCATTCTGGCATAAACTTCTGCCAGCATTCAGTAAGATTACACTGGTTCCCATGGTCCTCCGTGGGAATCCATTCCTGCATTTATATCGTATGCATTCCCACGCGGGAGCGTGGGAACGAGACAGAGACCACTGAGGCGGCGAATCCGGATCGGCGGGATTTACATGAAGAATCAAATTGACTGTATGCCGGATATCGAATCAAGCACGTCCCGTACTTGACACGGGAACCTGTGCGACTGAGGAGTTAGTGCTGGTGTTCGTCAACATGGCGTCGATTCATTTGTGTAGAAGAGACATTACACTGGTTCCCATGGTCCTCCGTGGGAATCCATACCTGCATTTAGATCGTATGTATTCCCACGCGGGAGCGTGGGAACGAGACAACAAACCTAAAAATTATCACTCCCAACAGGCATTTTTGCGAAGCGCTCATGCACGCGCTGGCGCAAAGGATCGCATTCTTCTGTAAGGCACGGTCCAATCCATTCAGGCACACCGCGTCCATCATTCCAATAGGGCGGAAGATGAGCAAGGATGGCGGTACCGCCAACATCGGCATCGCCTGAGCCGAATACCACGCGCCCAAAGCCATGCAGTAGCAGTGTACCGGTACACATGATGCAAGGTTCGAGGGTAGAGTAACAGGTCATCTCGCGTGCGCGTGGCCAGAGATCAACAGGCACTTTACTTAAGGTCGTCATCTCGGCATGCCAGATCGGATTGTATTGCGGCATGAGCATGGTGTTGGCACCTTCCGCGATGCATTCGCCCTGCAAAGTAATCACAGAACCGACGGGGACATTGCCTTCGACTTCGGTTTCCAGGGCCAACTCAATTGCGCGGCGAAGATGAATTAGATCTTCTGCGCTAGCTTTTATCTTGCTTTGCATGTCAACCTCATTCCTGTTTTAAATGTTCGCCTTACGGCGATTATTCTTTTATTGGATTCCCGCCAAAAGCATACGGGAACGACGGATCTTTTGATAGTGGCAGAGACGACGTTTATTTCTCCGTCTTCGGCAGTTTCGCCGCCCAAAGTTTATCTTTACTAAAACACTGCCAACTCCACTTCGCCCATCTCAATAATGCAAACACCAACCACAATGACCAGGCCAGCATAGCGACACGGTAGACCCAGATAGGCACGCTGATGATGTGGCCTTGTGGCAGAAGTTCTTTGCTGTTGTCCTGGTACCAGTTGTAGAAGTAGTTATACGAGCCGTTGCCGGTGACTTGCATGTCCGGGGTCGAGAGCAGGCTCTGGGGGATGGTGGCGAAGAGGGCGACCAAAGCAACGATGGTGATGGCGACGAAGGCGAGTTGCATGAGGTTGAACTGCCAGCGCTTCTCGGGAAGTTTCTGTTTTGCTCTGGCTTCCATCGCGAAGAACCAGAGGACGACGGGGATGCTGCCGAGCATGTTGACGGTGCTCATGCCGAGTGCGAGTAAGACCCATTGCCAGGTGCTGACGGGGATGTCGAGTTTTTGTTGTTTGATGATCTTGCCGAGGGCGACGGCGACACATAGGATAACGATGAGTACGCCCCAGTAGAGCATGGCCGGGCCGATGTCGGGGCCGCTGACGAGGAGGGGCCATCTTGATTGCGGTAGAGTCATGGTGAGGTCAATATTACCGGCGGGTGCGGAGAGCGTGATCTTCGGTGTACTGGTTCTTATGTCTACGCCTTGTGCAATGAGCCAGTTGATTTTCGCGCTTTGTAAACCGGGATGCAGTGGCAGGACGACGGTGTTGCCCTCTTGTTGTTGGGTCATTTCCTGACCGTCGATTTCTATGCGTTCCAGTGTGGCATTCTCTGGTTGCTCGATTCGAAAGTCGCCGCCGAGGCTGGTGCGGATTTTTAGCTGGAGTTCGAGATCGGTGCTGCGCGTGCCGGGTTGGCTGTTGATGACGACGCTTTCCACAGTGGTTGTGGCGCCTTCTACGGGTTCGGGTTTCACTATATTGATCTGCACCTGCTCTCCTGGCCATGGCAACCAACGGGGTAGGGCACCCTGTTGATTGTTGTTGCTTTTGATCGGAGTGAGGCCTTCGTGCGTCATATGCCACCGTGGTGAGCTTTGTGCGGACCAGGTTTCGACGAATAGAGGATTGTTCGATGCGGTAAAGGTGATCGTCTCTGTTGGTTTAAGCACTGAGATCCAGCTGACCTGACTTTGTCTCGCGCCAAAGGTTGCGGTGACATAACGCTGGCCGTTCTCTTCAATGACTTTGATTTCTTCAGTGACCACAGACTCGCCTTCAAGCAGGGGTATCTTCACCGACAGGCCGCCTTGTTGTGGGGCGATTCGGCTAATGCTGGTGCTGATGTGCCAGTCGAGATCCATGTTGAGGTGACGGTTGACCCTGACAAAGGGGGCGATGGGGTCGGGGAGGAGGGCATCTTGTGTGACGGCTTTTTCCCGTTTTTGTAATTGCAGCGATTTACTCGGCACACGATTATCCTGTAAACCAAATATTTCCCAGTCATCGGCGCTGACCGAGACGTTGTGGGGGGCGAGGGGAAAAGGGATGTTGACGGCGTCGCCACTGATTTTGCCTTCTATGCGTATTTCATTGTGGCCTTCGGGCAGGCGCAACCATAAACGGTTGTTGGCTTTGGCGAGACTTTCACTGACGACGTCGTTGACGAGTATGCGATTGACTTGCCAGGTCTTGTCATAAGGCAAGGGGATGCCTAATTCAGTGCCGGTGCCGACACGCATGCGAATGTGTAAAGTCTCACCGCTGACGCTTACTTGCGCCCTGTTAATGGCAAGGCAATGGGGTGCACACTTCGGTAACTGGAGAAGACGTTGTTCCCACTCCTTTAATAAGTAGTCCGGCGGGAAGGCGTCGGCGGCGATGCTGTCTGTCGGCGTGTTGAGTAGAACGCAGGCGAGTAAAACGACAGACGCGACAGCTGTGCCATTGGGAGGTGTGTCGTCCTCACTGCTCTCTTTATGTTTGCCCAATTGAATTAGCAGACGACCAAACCCAAATACAAGCAAGCCTATCAGCCCGACCTGCAGGAACATGAGGAGTCGGGTAAACCACGGTGGTGATAGATAAAGCTTCAGCGGTGCATCTGCGGTGACAGGTCCTGACCAGCCAAGGTGGACGGTGTTCCAGTTCCATGTGGGTTGGCCCGGGCCGGTTTGCGTGTTGGCGCTGGGTTGGTAACGTTTTTGGCTTAGCTTTTTACGTGCCTGTTTGGCTGGCATGGTTTGGGGAGACATGACGACACCATCGGCAGCAACATTCGCGTTTGACATATTTTTATCATACATTTGCATTTCTTCGAGGTGAGCATCGGCTTCCATCATGGCATCGTCGTACATTTCCGCTCCGCCACCGATGCCTGCCGTTCTGCCATAGCCATAACTTTGTGCATTGATCGCGCGTTGTTGTTCGAGTTGCGGATACAGACCACGACGTATTTGTTGTACAGCGAAAAGTAGGCTAACGATGACCAGGGTGAACAGGGTGAGGTAAGCCATTTTGCTAACGGTTTTACGCAGGCTGCCCTGGGGCAGGACTTGCAGTAAGGGCAGCACGACAATCAATACCACCCAGGTGGCAATCGGTGCATGGCTTTCGTGGTAGCTCAAGGCGAGGGTAAGTGTGGCTAATGCGGCCCAGGGCAAGCCCAGTAATTTAAACGTCGCGCCAACGATCAACAGGCATAAAAATAGATCCCACAGATCCCAGCGGCTTAGCCAGGAATGCGTAACACTGTCCGTGCCGGTCGCGTGCCACAACTGCCAACCCGGTGGCAGATTCAAGGTCATGTTCAGGCCATCCAAATCATGTTGCCAGCCGGTCGCGCTGAGATTGCTTTTGTCCTGTAGGCGCGAGATGGCTTCGAGATTTAGTTGCTGTTGACGAATTTCAATACCGTCTCCCTCTTCTTCGTCCATGCGTGTCACCAGTTGTGCCTGGCCATCGACTGAAACGCGACCCAGTTGCATGTCCGTTTGCGCGGATAGACGCCAGTCCTGATTGATGACGCCACTTAGATTATCCTTGACGGTGGCGCCGCTGCCATCGAAATCCAGCCAGACAATGCGATTGGCAGTGATCTGATTGGCGCTCGGCGCGACATCACCGCGGTATTGTTCTTCTATGGTAAAGGTGCTGTCTTTTTCCACCAGATAGGTGGGGATGTTGTTCCAGTTTTGTGGCATGTCTAACTGGCTTGGATCTAGTGCGTCAACGCCGCTTATTTTTACACCGCGTGTGTTGGGTGTTGAGGAGAAACTCCAGATTTCCTGTTCTGGCCAATCGGGAGTCCCTTGCATCATCTTGAGTTCGACAACATTGCCAGTGAATCGGGAGGACAGGTATACCTGCCAGCTGCCGGCACGGACCTGGATGCGCAGGCTGCCGTCTTCTTCAATACGCGCGGGGAGGCCGGCATTAAATTGCGTTGGCTCGCTATCCTTTAACAGTAATTGTCCCATGCGCAATTCACGCGGCTTGCCGGAGACGACAAGACGCAACACGGTCTCCATCGTGATGGGCACACCGTCATTTACACGGCGAAAGACTTCGGCTTTGACGCTATCGCCTTTTTTTGCTTCGCCCGCGTTGGCATCAGGACGTTTGAACCAGAGGCGGCCGTTGTTATCGATGTTGGGCCAGGCGAGTGTCTCGCCATTGATGATGACGTTTATTAATGCACTCTCTGAAGGGATTTGAAGATACTGGGGACGTTCCCGCCACTCGAGTTTACCGCTTACTTTGTGCTTACCGGCTTGAAGATGTAACACGGGTAAATTGTTTTGTTCTAAAACGGCGGTGTTTTGATTATTAACTTGAACATTCGATGGCCAGTGTTGTTGATTGCCCGGCAGGTTTAACCAGCTTTCTCCGTAAACTTCCCAACTTTGGGAGAAACTGACACCGCCTCGTGTGACCTGAATGTTCAGCTCACCGGGCCAGGCGCAACGGCGGTTGCTCGCCTGGACATCAAGGCGAGGGCAGTCTATATCAGGGTGTTTTTCCAGTACCCAGCTTTTCCATTTGCCTAGCTCGACCGGTGGTACTGATTCTTCGGCAGTGACGGAGATGCTTAGCGCTATGATTAGGAAAAAAAATATGACTCTATCCATGGATCTACCCCTTTGGTGGTTATGGACATATTAAACCCATTGCGGTGACATCCCAACCGGATGGAGGGGAAGGGGGTCACAGAACAGCCGGTCTTGTTGGGTATAAACGTTTGGGATTGGGAAAGGGGTTAATAACGATCCTCCCTCTGGTTCCCACGCTCTGCGTGGTAACCCATACCGATGTTGGGGTGGTATGCATTCCCACGCAGAGCATGGGAACGAGCGAGGCGATCCATAATCTGGTTCCCACGCTCTGCGTGGTAACCCATAC
>JBLIML010000030.1:0-29318 GCA_047638675.1 Planctomycetota bacterium
GAGGCGGCAGTTTCGATTCCAAAACTCATCAACTGTCCGAGATATTGAAAGAATTTCAGGTTTCAGTTGAGACACAGCTGGAAAGCACGGCGGCCCGACTCGAAATCGAGTGCCAGCCAAATAACATTGCTGTGAATGTCAATCGTCACGCTATTGTCAGTATTCTACAAAACCTGATGGACAATGCCATTCAGGCATGTCAGCAAACAGCCTTTATCAAAATAGCAGTCACTGTTCCCGAGAAAGATCGCGTGAAAATTCATTTTAGTGACAACGGATCAGGAATAAATAGCGAAATTCAGGCACAGATATTTGAACCTTTCTTTACCACACGCTCACAAGGAAGTGGACTCGGTTTGGCGGTGGCGGATTCCGTTCTCCGCTCTCACGGGGGGAAAATAGATATCTTCAGTAGTACGGAGCAGGGCACGACTTTCCGCATCGTTTTGCCAATTGCTGCTGAATAACACATGACTGCTTACCAAATTAATAAACATAAGAATTCCAGGAGATAAAAATGACGGCTTCGATACTTATTGTTGAGGATGATTTTTCATTAGGCGAAGCCTTGAAAGATACACTTGAGCTTGTTGGGCACAGGACCTTTACTGCAGATGATGGTAGCACTGCGATGCAAGTTCTGGAAAATGAGAATATTGATCTCATTGTCAGTGATGTACAAATGAAACAAGTAGATGGAATACAGTTGCTAAAAAGGATAAGTAATAAATATCCTGATAAGCCGGTGATATTGATGACCGCCTACGGAACGATACAACAGGCAGTAGTGGCGATTCAGGCCGGTGCCGTGGATTATTTGGTTAAGCCTTTTGAACCGGAGGTTCTGGTTGCCAGGGTTAGTCAATTTTTACCCTCATCTATACCTGACGATGACGGCATGATTGCGGTAGATAAACTTACCATGGAAATATTCTCGTTGGCACGAAAAGTTGCAAAAAGTGATGCAACGGTGTTGGTGACAGGTGAGAGTGGGACCGGAAAAGAAGTGTTGGTACAGCATATCCATCGTCATTCTGACAGAAGTAAGCAAGCATTCGTCGCCATTAACTGTGCTGCTATTCCTGACAATATGTTAGAGGCCATCTTGTTCGGCTATCAAAAAGGTGCGTTTACCGGCGCTTACAAATCTTGTCCTGGCAAGTTTGAGCAGGCCCAGGGCGGCACTTTGTTATTGGACGAAATATCTGAGATGAGTCTAGGACTGCAAGCTAAATTACTAAGAGTACTGCAGGAGCGGGAAGTGGAGCGTCTAGGCGATCAAAAACTCATCCCACTCGATGTACGCGTCATGGCGACTTCCAATCGAAATATGCAAGAAGAAGTCACCAGGGGGCACTTTCGTGAAGACCTTTATTATCGCTTGAATGTATTTAATATAGAAATGCCAGCCTTGCGTGACAGGCCAGATGACATAAGTTCTCTCGCTGAATTTCTGTTGCAGAGGGTGGTGAGTAAAAATCAGAGCATTCCCCCGCGTTTGTCTGATGATGCCTTGCTAAAACTGGAAACTCATCAATGGCCAGGGAATGTGCGAGAACTCGATAATGTCATGCAGCGCGCACTCATCATGCACAGCAATGGCATCATCAGAGAAAATGACCTGCAATTCGAAAATTTGCGTTCAGCAGATGAGGTGGAAATTAAAAAAGGAAACATTGAACTTCCGGAAACACTAGGCAGTGATCTCCGTGTGCAGGAACGTCAAACGATTTTAAAAGCATTAACGCAATCACGGGGTAGTAGAAAAACGGCAGCAGAAACATTGGGTATAAGTCCACGTACCTTGCGTTACAAGTTAGCACGAATGCGAGAAGAAGGCGTGGCGATACCAGGTTAATGATAGTTAACTATAAGAACGGATAAATTGGAGCCAGACATGAATGAAATAAGCGTTGATCAATTACTCGGACAAATGCGTGCCATGGCCGAAAAGGCGCAAGGCTTGCAGGTCAATACCCCCAGGGCAGAGGGTACGGCGGATTTTTCTACGATGCTAAAGTCATCAGTGGATAAAGTTAACGAAGTACAACAACAAGCAGGACAATTAACAAAGGCATTTGAGATGGGAGACAAAGACACCAATCTTGCCGATGTAATGATTGGTTTACAAAAAGCCAATCTATCCTTCCAGGCGATGACCCAGGTTCGTAATCGTCTTGTGAGTGCCTATCAGGATGTTATGAACATGCAATTATAAAGTTAAAAGTTGAATCCAGGAAACAAGAAGTTCGAACTATTAACCGGAGTGATAATTTGAAATGGCCGAAGCTGTACTAATTTCTGCTGACATAAAACGTACGATTCTATTCAGACAGTTTGGATTTCTGGTGGTATTGGCGGCAAGTGTTGCCCTGGGTGTTTATGTGGTGCTGTGGTCGCAAACGCCCAATTTCAGTTTATTATACGGATCGCTTTCAGATCAGGATATTTCTCAAGTGCTGGATACACTGCAAAAATCAGATATTGAATACCGGGTAGATCAAGGGTCCGGAGCGGTGATGGTACCCAGTGCTAAAGTCCACGATGCACGCATGAAATTGGCGGGCGCAGGCTTACCAAAAAACGCCAATACAGGATTTGGTATGTTGCAGGAAGAACAGGGAATCGGTACCAGTCAATTTATTGAGCAGGCCCGATACCAACATGCGCTTGAAGGGGAATTGGCGAAGACAATAGAGAAACTTGGCTCGGTCCGCAGTGCTCGCATTCATCTTGCCATACCGAAACAATCTACCTTTGTACGCAATAAGAAAAGGGTCAATGCATCAGTGATGCTGGATCTTTATGGTGGACACGAGCTGGATTCCGATCAAGTGTCTGCGATTGCCAGCTTGCTCGCGGCTAGTGTCCCCAATCTTGATGTCGGAAACGTCAGTATTGTCGATCAAAGAGGTAGATTGATGACGCAGGATGATCAATCCAGTGAATTAGGTTTAAGTAGTAGTCAATTCAAATATACAAGGCGGGTTGAAGAATCTTATATCAAACGTATAGAGGACATCCTTTCACCCATTGTCGGGCAAGAGGGTGTGAAGGCTGAAGTAAGCGCAGAATTCGATTTTACGAGCACCGAACAGACGCGGGAAATGTATAACCCTGACCTACCGGCCTTAAGAAGTGAACAGGTAGAAGAAGAATCGCGAAATGGGAGTGGGTCCGCTGGCGGCATCCCTGGCGCCCTGTCAAATCAACCGCCAGCAAATGCTACCCTTGGCGGAAATTCCGACCCTTCGAGTCTTGCCAGCACAATAGAGAGCGGCATTAACGCAAATATGCAACGACGCGCAACACGTAACTATGAACTGGATAAAACCATTAGCCATACCAGAATGCAAATGGGCACCATGCGCCGCTTATCCATCGCCGTGTTACTCGATTATAAACGCAGTCTCAGTGAAGATGGTCAAGTGACACATACCGAGCATTCTCCTGAGGAGTTACTGCAGATAACGGCCCTGGTAAAAGAGGCCATTGGCTACAATGCCGTACGAGGTGACAGCGTTAATGTGATGAATGCAGAGTTTGCCAGGCCGGATCCCATTGAGCTCTTGCCAGAGCAACCGATTTGGCAGCAATCCTGGGTGCTGGATCTGGCTAAACAGGTAGTGGGCGGATTATTTGCTTTGTTTCTGGTATTCGGCGTACTCAAGCCAATACTAAAGAACCTGGTGAATAAGGAAATTAGTTTCAACCAGGCCGTTTTGGCTGGGGTACCGGCTGCCACGGCGTTACCTGGCGGTGCGGTGGGTGGTCAGGAGCAGTCCGTGCTACAAAATGACGTCCCACAATTAAACAGTCCGTTAAATTATCAAAGTAGCCTGCAATCAGTACAGAGCATGGTCAAAGGGGATCCCAAATTGACAGCCCAGGTTGTGAAAAGCTGGGTGGGTGAAGAGTCATGACGGCAGTTCAAAAAGAAGGACTTGATTACGCCCAGCGTGCAGCGGTGTTATTAATGACTATAGGTGAAGATTCTGCGTCAGAAGTACTGAAGCATATGGGACCAAAAGAAGTACAACGTATCGGTATAGCTATGACCACTATCGGCGACGTCAGCAAGGAAATAGTGAAAAGCGTATTGGAGGAATTTCTGCAAACGGTTAATTCGCACTCATCTGTGGGTATGGGTGCTGAGGAATATGTCAGGAATGTACTCACTAACGCCTTAGGTGTGGACAAAGCCGCTGGCATCATCGACAGAATATTATTGGGAGGAAACTCAAAGGGATTGGAGTCATTAAAATGGATGGATGCACGAGGCGTGGCGGAATTGATTCGGAATGAACATCCTCAGATTATCGCTATTATTCTTTCCTATCTTGACAGCGATCACGCAGCAGGTGTGTTAACCGTATTTCCAGTAAAAGTACAGGCCGATGTGCTCTTACGCATCGCCACTCTGGAAGGAGTGCAAGCTGCTGCGATGAAGGAGTTGAATGATACCTTTGAGAATCAATTAAAGGGTGGTGGAAATTTACAATCCTCGGCGATAGGCGGGGTTAAGACTGCGGCAGATATTCTCAACTTTGTCGAAAGCGCAGCTGAAGCGAGCATCATGGAAAAGATCAAGGAAACGGATGAAGAGCTGGGTCAGGACATTCAGGATCTCATGTTTGTGTTTGATAATCTGATTGATGTTGATGATCGTGGTATCCAAACCATTCTCAGGGAAGTCGCAACAGATACTCTATTACTGGCATTGAAAGCCACGGACGATGCCTTAAAGGAAAAAGTATTTGGCAATATGTCCAAGCGTGCCGCAGAAATGCTGCGTGATGATCTGGAAGCCAAAGGGCCAGTACGATTGAGTGAGGTGGAAACGGCACAAAAAGAAATTTTAACCATCACCAGGCGTTTGGCGGACGAAGGAGAGATCACGCTGGGTGGCGGTGGCTCTGCAGAAGAGATGATTTAGAATTATCTGATTGAAAAACATGTTATCTGTAATTGGTCAAATATATTCGTGAAAATAAATTGGTTTCAGATTAAAGGGTCAAACCCCTTAACTAACAGGGAATAAAGCACCGATGGGTTCGCGAGTTCGAAATACAAATGAAAAAAATGTGACGGAAATTCGTATCTGGCAGGCTCCTCTTGTCGAGGGTCACATCGCTGGTAGTAACGATATACTGGGTAAGCCGCCGTCCGCAAAGCAGATGCAGGCTCTACAAAAAGATGCTTATGATGAAGCCTATGCCAGCGGTCGTCAGGAGGGTCTGGAAAAGGGATATGAGGAAGGAAATCAGCAAGCTCAAGCAAAACTAAACGCCCAAATTGTGACGTTTCAGAGTTTGCTGGCACAGCTGGCCAAACCCTTACAGAAGCTGGATGATGATATAGAGAATAATATAGTTGCTTTGACAATTCAGATCGCTCGACATCTCGTTCGGCGTGAAATGAAAGCGGCACCAGGAGAAATTGTCGCTGTGGTCAGAGAGGCATTAGGCGTATTACCCGTCTCTGTGTCAAACCCACGTATTTATCTGCACCCGGAAGATGCAGAAGTGGTCAGAACCGCCCTTTCAATATCGGATGATGAAGGTAGCTGGCGAATCATGGAAGATCTATCAATGACTCGGGGTGATTGTCGTGTAGAAACAGAATCGTCATTAATTGATGCAAGCGTTGATGCCAGGTTATCAGCCATCGCGGCAAAAATACTCGGTGGCGATAGAGGTTCTGACAGGGATGCTTAACATAAGCCGCACTCAAGAGTTATCCAATCGTTTGCTGGGCATCATCGAAAGTAATACTGAACCACCAGCCTTAGTCGTGCAAGGCAGATTAACGCGTATGGTGGGCTTAACACTGGAAGCAGATGGTTGTCGTGCAGCCGTGGGCGATCGTTGTCGTATAAGCAATGCTGGCAATAAATCTATTGAAGCGGAAGTAGTAGGTTTTTCCGGTACAAGCCTGTTTCTCATGCCTACTGACGAGCCCCACGGACTTTCTCCTAATGCACGGGTGACACCTCTTGGTAAAAGTGGGGATGTAGCAGTAGGACCGGGCTTACTCGGTAGAGTACTCAACGGTGCCGGTCAACCGCTGGATAACAAGGGGCCTTTGAAGACGGAAGCGCGTGTACCATTAAAAGGTAAGATTGTTAATCCTCTAAATCGTGCACCTATCAGAGACCCATTGGATGTGGGCGTTCGTTCAATAAATTCTTTTCTAACTGTTGGCCGTGGACAACGCCTGGGATTGTTCGCGCCGAGCGGTGTGGGTAAGAGTGTCTTGCTGGGTATGATGACACGTTTCACGGATGCCGACGTAATTGTGGTCGGATTGATTGGGGAACGAGGTCGTGAAGTAAAAGAGTTTATTGAGCAGAGTCTTGGTAATGAAGGTATGAATCGATCTGTCGTGGTCGCAACGCCAGCCGATGATCCACCTTTGATGCGCTTAAATGGCGCGATGCTTGCGACAAGTATTGCCGAATATTTCCGTGATTGTGGGCACAATGTCTTGTTACTGATGGATTCATTGACGCGTTTTGCCCAGGCGCAAAGGGAAATCGGTCTGACCATTGGTGAACCGCCCGCGACAAAGGGATATCCACCCTCTGTGTTTGCCCGTTTACCCCAATTGGTTGAACGTGCGGGCAATGGTCCGGAAGGTGGGGGATCGATCACCGCTTTTTATACAGTACTTACCGAGGCAGACGCTCACAACGATCCGATTGCAGATTCTGCCCGGGCCATACTCGATGGTCATGTAGTTCTGTCTCGACATTTGGCTGAAGGTGGAATGTACCCCGCTGTGGATATAGAGCAGTCTATTAGTCGGGCGATGAATCAAATCACAACGCCACAACATCAAGCTATTGCCAACTCTCTGAAAAAATCATTCTCACTGTATGAACAGAATCGCGATCTAATAAATGTGGGCGCTTATCAGGCAGGAACCGACCAACAACTCGATCTGGCAATAAAAATGCATCCCTATATATTGCAGTTTCTCAGTCAGGGCATGCACGAGAAAGTAACCTCCCTGTCCAGTAATGAACAACTAACGGCCCTGTACAGTGGTGTAGAAGAGATATTAAACAAGAAAATGGAAAATTGATAATTATGACGCGATCAGAAAAATTTTCACCCGTTTTAAGAATTGCGGAGTCAAAAAAACGCGATGCAGCTCGAGCCGCTGTGAAAGCAAATAAAAAATTGCAGGAATACGAAAATAAGCTAAATGAACTTCGTAGTTTTCGCCTCGAATATTCAGTTGATAAAAATGTAGTCGGCCAACTCGTAACGACAAACAAGTTACAGGATCGTCAGAATTTTATTCGTCAACTCGATGCAGGCATTAACATCATGGAAAAAAAAATTGAAGGCCAAAAACAGAATAGTGACCTGGATAAACAGGCATGGCTTGATGCTCATAAACATGTCGATGCTATTGATAAATTAGTGGGTAAAATAAAGAAGATTGAAACTAATATGAGCGAGTTACGAGAAGACAATGAACTGGATGATCGTTCTCAGCATCGCAAAATTTCCAATTAAGCGGGAACAGGGCTTTTCAGGACCGAGCTTTTGTTGAAGGAATAATTTACAGCCTCCTGGTATCAATAGTGGCATATCGATTGCATTTTCCCTTTTGACCAATATTGAGGAAGAACAAACGTGATCGATACAACATTTCTTACAGCCACCCCCAACCCTGGCGCTGTCGAACTAATAGGTACTTCAGCACTGGATAAGACCAATGTAACGTCGCAAGCCATTGATCATGAAGATATTACCTCTTTTTATGCTCTATTCTCACAATTTGATGAAATGGCTAAGAGCGAAGTAAACATGCTGCCGCAGCTTTTGCTGGCGGACTCGTTGGCATTGCCGGAAGGCAAGGAATTGCCGCTTTTATCTTCGATAGACCTCGAGCTGGAAACCGAATTGAGCCTGGTAGGCGATTTTGATCCTGAGCTTAATTTGGAAAATGATGACGATGCGTTAATGGCAGGCTTGCAGGCGATCCTGCCACAATTACTGCCGTCCACTAATCTGAAAGAAAAGACGCGTGTTGGCGAAATGCCAGATAAGCCACGGGAGACAGCAATAGCATCATCAAAAATGGCGATAGCTATAGAAGATGTTCTTGAAACAGGTCGAGTGTCCTTATCCTCTGCAAGTGATGATCTCGTGATCAAAAGTGATTTCACTCCCAACAATCTGGAAATGATAAAATCTAATGCCTTAACGTCTGAGCGACAGGTGGAAACACCAGCACTCGTGAGTGCTGGCATAAATGCAAAAGTAAGCCCGACGGAACTAACTAATCCAATAACAAATACACTTAAATTATCAATTGATGCACCGGTTCAACAGCCTAAGTGGGGTGAACATCTGGCCGGGCGTATTGCATGGATGACGATGAACAATCAACAATCCGCACAGATCAACTTGAACCCGGCGGAACTCGGACCCATTGAAGTCAAAGTCAGCCTCCATAATGATCAGGCCAGTGTTAACTTTTACGCCCACAACAGTACGGTACGGGATGCCATTGAAGAAGCCTTTCCAAGATTACGCGATATGCTCAATGAAAACGGATTAAACTTGAGTCAGAGTAGTGTTTCGGATCAGTCTTTGTCACAAAAGCAAGGACAGGATCAATCGACGACGCAGGATCAGTCTCATTATCCTTTCGCAGAAGACAATCATGCAAACGAGACTACTATTATAGAGGTTCCCAATATTAAACTGGGTCTTGTTGATCACTTCGTTTAAGGCATTTTCTTTTTATAGGGCTCTTCAGCAAAATCTATGGGTAGATTAATACCCCGTCATTCCCGCATGCGGGAATGACGGTCATTGTTAGTTGTTAACCCACAGATTTTGCTGAAGAGTCATAATTATTGGCACAGAGCTCACAAAGGCCAAAATAGATAATAAGGCTGTGTCTCCGACTTTGGCTTACGGCGTCGTTTTCTCGCTTTTGAAATTCCGGTTCCATACGATTTCAACGTTTTCCTTTTATGTAAACGACCCGACGCAACTCCACTTCCTTCTTCCCTCAAATCGTATCGCCCACATCTATGTAGACGCCCGACCTAATTTTTTTGATTCATATCCTGGTAGTCAAATCGTTGACGGTTCTGTCAGCGCTATTTCATAAGTCATTAAAATGTATAGGTATTCATAAATGGCATAGCCCTTGCAAAAGAGACTTGGAATCTTTAGGAGAAACCTATATGGCTATTGAACAACTTGGCGATGAGCTAGACGAAGAACTAAATGAAGAAGATGCCGATAAGAGCGTTGGTAAGAAATCTAAGCTACGTTTGATCATTATTCTCATTTCAGTCCTTGTGCTCAGTGCCGGTGGCGGAGCATTTTATTTCATGAAAATTGCGGCACCGGAAGATACGCTAGCCGACGGTGAAAATGTAGAAGGCGATGGTGAATCTGACGAGGAGGTCGAAGTCATGGATACGCCCTATTACTTTTCACTAAACCCGCCTTTTGTTGTTAATTTTGCTGGTAAAAGTCGAGCAAAATTTTTGCAGATAAATATAGATGGCTTAACCAGAGTCCCCTCTGTTAAGGAAGACATTACCACTCATTTACCACATATCCGAAATAATATTGTGTTTATCCTGAGTAGCAAACGCTATGAGGATTTAATTACACCGGAAGGTAAAGATGACTTGCGCAAACAGGTGCTAAAGGAAGTGCGTAGCATACTGAAAAAAGAAACAGGCAATGGTGATGTAGAAGACATTTATTTCACCAGCTTCGTGATGCAATAGCCAGTCATGTCCGCAGATATACTATCCCAGGACGAGATTGATGCCCTGCTAACTGGCGTTGATTCAGGTGACGTTGACACGGACGATGATGCTGAACAGACACCAGGCGAGGCGCGTGGCTATGACTTCACCAGTCAGGATCGCATAGTCCGCGGGCGCCTGCCGACTCTGGATATGATCAACGAACGCTTTGCCAGAAACTTTCGAATCAGTATGTTCAATTTTCTACGACGCTCTCCCACGATTACTTCGGAGGGGGTAAAAATGAACAAATTCGGTGAGTACATCCATAGTCTGTTCATGCCATCGAATCTGAATCTGATCAAGATAAAGCCTCTGCGCGGTACCGCCTTAATTGTTCTCAATCCGACGCTGGTCTATTCTATCGTAGATAATTTTTTTGGTGGCAGCGGAAAATTTCATACCAAGATTGAGGGAAGGGATTTTACCAGCACTGAAATGCAAGTGATTAAATCAGTGTTAGAAAAACTATTTGTTGATTTGAAAAAAGCCTGGGCGCCGATTAAGGATCTGGAATTTGAACATATTGGATCTGAAGTAAATCCCCATTTTGCGAATATAGTCAGTCCAAGCGAGGTTGTTGTGATCTCAACCTTTCATGTTGAACTTGAAAACGGTGGTGGTGATATGCATATGACCATGCCGTATTCAATGATTGAACCCATCCGTGAGCAATTACATGCAGGTGTACAAAGTGATTCGGGCGAAAGAGATGAGCGCTGGGGTTTGTCCCTACGTGAAAGTCTGAGGATGGCACCTCTAACCATAAAAAGTCGGTTAACAAAAATAGATATGACGTTGCGCGATTTGAAGAAATTGAAAGTGGGAGATGTTATTCCAATCGAGTTTCCCGAGACAGTGTGTGCAACCATCGAAGATGTACCGGTATTGAGAGCAAGCTATGGCATGTCTCGCGGCAATCGTGCTTTAAAAGTTGTAGAAGTTTTAAACGATGACGAGGCAAAAAGCCGAGCATCATAGAGGAATATACTATGTCAGAAGAAATCATGAATTCCGTAGTCGAAGACGAAGCTATGCAGGCCCAGGTTCAAGAGGAAGTTATTTCCGATGCCGATGCATTGATGGCAGAAAGTATGGGTGTGCAGCCCGCACCCCTGAATGATCTGAGAGATGAGGCTATCGCTCATCCCAAAGAAGATAATCTTGACGCCATTCTGGATATCCCGATCTCATTGTCAGTTGAAATCGGCCAGACAAAAATCAGTATTCGTAATCTGTTGCAATTAAATCAGGGCTCAGTCGTGGAACTGGATAGACTCGCGGGCGAACCCCTGGATGTCATGGTCAATAACACACTGGTGGCTCACGGTGAAATCGTCGTGATAAATGAGAAATACGGTATTCGTTTGACTGATGTTATCAGTGCACTGGAACGCGTAAAAAATTTACAGTAGATATCTCATGAGAGTGCCACTTAATAGCTGTTGTCAAATAGCACAAAGACTTATTTCAGGTATAAGCATCGCACTCTTGTCTCTCTCCCAATTGGCCATGGCGGCTGAACCTGTCAGGCCGGTGGCAGAAACTGTATCGGCCGGACAAATAATTAACTTGTTAGCGGGTCTGGTGACTGTACTGTTAGCGTTCTTTGCTGTTATCTTTTTACTGAAACGGCTGTCCGGGTTTAATGGCATTAACAAAGGTCATATGAGAATAGTTGATGCCATGCACCTGGGTACAAAAGAGCGGATCATTATAGTCAAGGTTGCAAACCAGCATTTGTTATTGGGCGTATCACCCCAGGGCATTCATCCTTTGCATGTTCTCACTGATGATATTATAGAAGAAGAAAAACTAAGACCTTCCGAGTCTCAGACTACCTTCAACCAGTTATTATCAAAAATGAAATTTAAAGAGGCATGAGAACATGATGACTCACAAAATTATTATCGCTTTGTTGCTTCTGCTGTTGACCCAGTTTGCAAGTGCACAAACTGGTCTGGATATCGTCACTGTTGCGGACAATACTGCCGGTGGACAGACCTATACATTGAGTATACAAATCCTGTTGTTGATGACAGCATTAACGTTGTTGCCCTCAGGTCTGTTAATGATGACTTCATTCACTCGAATCATCATTGTACTGGCGATATTGAGACAGGCGCTGGGTACCGCTCAAACGCCCAATAGTCAGGTGTTAATTGGTCTGGCATTGTTCCTCACCTTCTTCGTTATGACGCCGGTACTTGATCAAATTTATCAAGGTTCCGTGCAACCCTATCTTGCTGAGGAAGTGACCATAATGGAAGCGGTCCAGGAGGCAGCGTTTCCACTGCGTGAATTCATGCTTGCGCAGACAAGAGAAAACGATATTACTCTATTTAGTGAAATCTCGGGTGGTGATGCGATTACTTCCGTCGATGAGATACCCTTCAGTTTACTGGTACCAGCATTCGTCACTAGCGAACTGAAAACGGCATTTCAAATCGGCTTTTTGATCTTTATTCCATTTCTGATCATTGACCTGGTGGTAGCTAGCGTTTTGATGTCGATGGGTATGATGATGTTGTCGCCACTGATCATCTCCTTCCCCTTTAAACTGATGTTGTTTGTCATGGTGGATGGCTGGGCACTGATCATGGGTACGCTTGCATCCAGCTTTTACGTATGACCCCGGATATTTTACTCAACATCGGTCAGGAAGCACTGTTGTTGTTGTCAATCTTATTATTGGTTCTGCTGGTTCCAGCACTTATGGTGGGTGTTTTGGTGAGTATGTTTCAGGCGGCAACACAGATAAACGAAATGACATTAAGTTTTATTCCGAAACTGTTAGTGACAATACTGGTAATGGTGATGGCAGGTCCCTGGATATTGCAAATGGTAATGGACTACACCCTGCGTTTGTTTAATCAGATCCCGGGCTTAATCTCGTAGTGATTGTCCTTGACCAGACCTTAATCACCTTACTCGAATCATGGATATGGCCATTCTTTCGCGTCGCAGGTTTGTTGATGGCGGCACCTGTGATTGGCACGCGTTCTGTACCTGTCCGTATACGACTGGTGATCGCGATTGCGATTACTCTCGCGATTGTGCCGGTGCTACCAGTCACTGCCTATATAGAACCTTTTACTGGTCCGTGGCTGTTGACATCTATACAGCAGGTTATCATCGGTACGGCAATGGGGCTGACTATACGAACTATTTTTGTCACGTTGGAGATAGCCGGGCAAGCAATCGGGCAGCTCATGGGGTTGATGATGGCCTCCATGGTTGATCCACAAAACGGAAATCAAGTGCCTGTCATTGGTCAATTCTATTTGCTATTAGCAACGCTATTGTTTCTTTCGGTTGATGGACATCTACTGATGATAGCGGCGCTGGTCAATAGTTTTCAGCATCTACCCATTGGCGTAGATGGACTGACTCGCGATGCAGCCTGGGAAATCATCAACTGGTTAGGCACGATTCTCAGCACCTCAATATTGATTGCTCTACCGGCAATGGCATCCTTACTCATTGTCAATCTCGCTTTTGGTGTGATGACCCGTGCCGCGCCTCAGCTGAACATATTTGCTGTTGGCTTTCCTATCATGATTATTTTGGGTGTGTTCATCGTCATGTTCACGCTCGATGGTTTTATTCCACATATGATCAGTCTCTTCGACCAGGCCTTCGACATGCTAGACAGGCTTGTAGGAATTTAGAATGTCTGAAGGACAAAACGAAGGTCAGGAACGCACGGAAGAGGCGACCCCTAAACGTCAGGAAGACTCAAAAGAAAAAGGCCAGGCCAGTCGGTCCAGAGAATTGAATACCATGGTCTTGCTGCTAATGGCTTCTTCAGGGTTTTTTATGTTTGGTGGCCTTATGGTCAATAACATGTCCTGGCTCATGATTAATTATTTTTCATTTGATCGCGAGCAAATCTACGACAGTACACAATTACCGAGTCTGTTTTTGCAAGCTTGTTTCAGTGCTCTGGAAGCCATTGCACCTTTACTCATCATTCTTTTTCTGGCTGCTTTTTTCGCCCCTATGATGGTAGGAGGATGGATATTTTCGGTTAAAGCCCTGTCATTTAAGTGGGAAAAAATGGATCCCATTAAAGGTATGACCCGGATCCTCGGCGTACAAGGTCTGATGGAGTTACTCAAAGCGCTGGCAAAATTTACCCTGATGGGAGGTCTGGCAATTTTGTTGTTGTGGGCAAGGATGGATGAATTATTGTATCTGGGACTTAATGGACTGGGTTCAGGTATGTCTGATGCGGGCAATATTATTCTCTGGTCGTTTATGTTGCTCAGTGCCGCGACTATGTTGATAGCGGGTGTTGATGTGCCTTTTCAGCTTTGGGAACATTCCAAGCAGTTGAAGATGACGAAACAGGAAGTCAGGGAGGAGCAAAAAGAAACGGAAGGCAAGCCAGAAGTAAAATCACAAATACGTGCTATGCAGCAAGAGTTATCAAATCGACGAATGTTGGAACAGGTGCCCTTTGCTGACGTGGTGATTACCAACCCGACACATTACGCTGTGGCTCTACGTTACGATCAGGGAAAGATGTCAGCACCCCGTCTGGTGGCCAGAGGTGTGGATTTTATGGCGCAACGTATTCGTCTAATTGCCGATCAAAATAAGGTCACTACCTTTACTTCACCTTTACTTGCCCGCGCTCTGTATTTCAACACCAAACTTGATCAGGAAATACCTGCGGGATTGTATCTCGCTGTGGCACAGATCCTGGCCTATATCTACCAACTGCGTGAGAGCAGGCGTAATCGTGATGTGGTCGTACCAGATAGACCAACGCAATTACCCATCCCACCCGAGTTCAAAACAGAATAACTTGCTATGGCGACGCAAGGCACATTGCAATTCAATTTATCCAATGTGAATCGTATGGGATTGGGTGCGCCCTTCCTGGTGATGCTAATGATGTCGATGATGGTGATCCCCTTGTCACCATTTCTACTGGATATGCTGTTTACCTTCAATATCTCGCTATCACTGATCGTATTACTAGCAGTGATTTACAGCAATCGACCCCTTGAATTCGCCGTTTTCCCAACAGTGTTGCTGATTGCCACTCTGCTGCGACTAAGCCTGAACGTTGCATCTACCCGTGTGGTTCTGCTTGATGGACATACGGGTCCTGACGCCGCGGGTAAAGTTATTCAGGCTTTCGGTGATTTTGTGGTCGGTGGTAACTATGCGGTTGGCTTTGTAGTGTTCGCAATTTTGGTAATCATAAACTTCGTCGTTGTCACCAAAGGTGCCGGGCGTGTTTCGGAAGTCAGTGCGCGCTTCACCCTGGATGCTATGCCCGGTAAACAAATGGCCATCGACGCAGATTTAAATTCTGGATTGATCGATCGTGATGAGGCAATACAACGCCGTTCTGATGTTGCCGGTGAAGCTGATTTTTATGGTGCTATGGACGGCGCCAGTAAATTTGTTCGCGGGGATGCCATCGCCGGTATTCTTATCTTGTTCATCAATATAATTGGTGGACTGATCATTGGTGTTGTGCAGCACGACCTGGCCGCTATCGATGCAGCACAGATATATACCTTATTAACCATCGGTGACGGATTGGTGGCGCAGATCCCATCTCTGTTACTGTCAACAGCCGCTGCCATCATGGTCACTCGCGTGTCATCTGAGCAAAATATGGGTGAGCAGATACTGGTTCAGCTTTTTAAGAACCCTCGTACGCTGGCAGTCACCGCTGCGATGATTGGTTTATTAGGGCTTGTGCCGGGCATG
Organism: Planctomycetota bacterium; assembly: GCA_047638675.1. Taxonomy (GTDB): domain Bacteria; phylum Pseudomonadota; class Gammaproteobacteria; order Eutrophobiales; family Eutrophobiaceae; genus WLWS01. Next base: position 15,527 of record JBLIML010000030.1, read on the forward strand.
CCGAATGTGGCGTTTCTTTTGCTTGCCAGCCTCGCCGGAGGCGGTTCTTATTGGACGTACAAAAAAAATGCAAAGCCGGTAGAAAATCCAGAAGAACCGTTACCTCAGTTGCAAACTGCGCAGGAAGACAAGGAGCTCAACTGGGATGATGTTGAAGTGATCGATCAGATTGGACTGGAAGTGGGCTACCGTTTAATCCCCATGGTCGACCGGCAACAGGGTGGTAAGTTGTTATCGCGAATCAAGGGGGTTAGAAAAAAATTAACGCAGGAACTGGGATTTCTACTGCCCTCGGTGCACATCCGGGACAATCTTGACCTGGAGCCTGGCAGTTATCGCATCTCCATCAAAGATACCACGGTGGCGAAGGCGGATGTTCATCCCGAGAAAGATCTGGCGATCAATCCCGGACAGGTATTCGGTGAGTTACCTGGACCGGTAAGCAAAGATCCCGTTTTTGGACTGGATGCTGTATGGATTGATACGACTTTACATGATCAAGCGCAGACCTATGGCTTCACAGTAGTCGACGCCAGTACGGTTATTGCAACTCACATGAGTCAAGTTTTGCAGGATCACGCACATGAATTACTCGGACATCATGAAGTGCAGGAAATTCTGGATCGCTTTAGCACGCTCGCGCCCAAAGTAATCGAGGATATTATTCCAAAACTCATCCCACTTGGCACTGTAGTCAAGGTCATGCAAAACCTTTTGCGTGAAAATATTCCTATACGGGATACACGCACTATTCTTGAAACTCTGGCAGAAAATGCAGGACGTACTCAAGATCCTGAGGTGCTAAGTGCGGCGGTAAGAATTGCCCTTGGCCGTCTCATCATGGAACGAATTTCCGGTGCGGAGGGTGATATACCTGTCATTACGCTGGATATGTCGTTGGAACAGTTATTGCAGCAATCAATACAGTCCATGGTGGAAGGAAACGGAAGTATCGAGCCGGGTCTGGCACAAAAGATGCTTTTATCTTTGAAGGAGTGTGCAGAACGGCAGGAAGTAAACGGTGATGCGGCGATTTTACTGGTGCCAGACAACCTTAGAGAAATGATGGTACGTATGGTCAGGCAAAATGTACCGCGATTAAAAGTGTTGGCATTCAGTGAAGTGCCAGAAAACAGACAGTTGAAAATTGTCAGTACGGTGGGTGGCAAGACAGATATATAAAAATAGACTAAGCAATGAAATGAAGCATACAAAAAATAAAGAACCCGGCTTACAACATCACTATGAAAATTCGTAAATATTTCGCCGCAGATATGCGGGGAGCCCTGAACCTGGCACGCGAACAGCAAGGCGATGATGTCGTCATACTGAGCAATCGCAAAGTCCTCGGGGGCGTTGAACTGGTTGCCGCAGAAGACTATGACGAGTCAGTTTATACAAAAAGTAACGACATGGAAAAAGCGGCACGAAGTGCGGAAAGGGAAAATCGACAGGATGAAAATCAATCTTCGCAGCATGCTTCAAATACAGAGGGAAAGGCTGTTTTTAATCACGTTACCCAGCGTGGTGTCGATTGGGCCAATGAACCCGCTCTGGATCAGGTAAGAAAGGAAATTAATTCATTACGCGATTTGCTGGAGCAGCAAATGTCCAGCCTTGCCTGGGGCGAGGTTGGTCGACAACATCCCTTGTGGGCAGGTTTACTGCGTCAGTTCGGTAAGCTTGGCATTAATCCAACTTTGGCGCGGGAACTTGCACAACAGATACCTGAAGATTACAGCCTGGAACAGGCATGGCGAACAGCATTGGCTCTATTGAGTTATCGCATACCCGTTTCCAGAAAAAGTATGTTAAACACGAATACAACATTGGCATTCACCGGCGCCTCAGGCAGCGGCAAGACGACGACCATAGCGAAACTTGCAACAAATTATGTATTGGAACATGGCGTTGGCAGTATTGTGCTGGCTACTCTGGATTCCTATCGCGTAGGTGGGCGCGAACAATTGCGTAGTTACGCAAGGATATTGGGCATTCCAATGCGCACCATCAACAACAAAACCGACTTGAGTGATCTCCTGGATCAATTTCATGGGCGTAAGCTCATACTCATAGACACCGCTGGATTGAGTCCAACAGATAAACTTCATAAAGATCAGATTTCCTTGCTGCAGCAACATGACAGTCGAATTAAGACTTGCCTGATATTACCGGCTATTTCACAGATACCTGCATTACAACAAATGGCGGATATCTATCGTCCGCTTTCACCTGCGATGTGTGTTATCACTAAACTGGACGAGGCGAGTTCTCTGGGCTCGGCCTTGTCAATCGCCATTCAGGAAAAACTGAAAATAATATATCAATGTGATGGGCAACAGGTGCCGGAAGATCTACATAAAGGTGATGCTGCTGATCTGATTGTCAGGGCGGTATCTATGATGAAACGCCATGCCGCTAGCTCGGAAGAAGAATTAATGGAACAGAATTTTGGCCTACATGCAGTTTACAATCCTTTTGGTGAACGTTATGAACATTAAAGCAGGGCAGAATAAAAACGTGCGTGTCATCGCCATAGCCAGCGGTAAAGGAGGTGTTGGCAAGACCAATATTTCCATTAACCTGGCCATAGCTCTGGCGGATACAGGTAAGGAAGTTACGCTATTCGACGCCGATCTGGGGCTTGCCAATGTGGATGTCCTGCTTGGCCTACATCCCTTGAGAAATCTGTCTCATGTCATTAAACAGGAATGTTCTCTTCAAGATATTCTTATTACCGGGCCGAACGATATAAAGGTTATTCCCGCAGCCTCGGGCGTTAAAATGATGAGTCAGTTAACAGACATACAACATGCCGCACTGATCCATGCCTTTGATGAGCTGGTAGCGCGCACTGATGTGCTGATCATTGATACCTCAGCGGGTTTATTCAATAGCGTGCTTTCCTTTTGCGCCGCATCTCAGGAAGTCGTGGTGGTGGTGTGTAATGAACCCGCATCAATCGCCGATGCCTACGCGCTTATCAAGGTATTGCACAGAGATCATGAAGTAAGCCGTTTCAGAGTACTAATAAATATGGTGGATGAACGCGAAGACGGCCGAGCTTTGTTCAGACGGCTAGTGCAGGTGTGTGATACCTATCTCGATGTAGTGCTCGATTTGATGGGGATGATCCCCAGAGACATGAAGATTGTGAAGGCGGTACAAAGACAGCGACCCCTTTTACAATGTTATCCCAGTTCACCCGCAGCATTAGAATTCAAGAAATTGGCCCAGGTTGTCGATAAATGGCCAAGGGAAATGCGCGCTAACGGTAAATTGGAGTTTTTCCTTGAACGGATAATTGATTCACAAGTAATGGAGCAAGGAGGCGGAAGGATATGAGCAGTAATCTGGCGGTATACACGGAAACAGCTCAGGTATCGGATTTAGGTATGGATGATATCGTGACGAAACACGCTACCCTGGTAAAACGCATCGCCTATCATCTGATGAGCCGCTTACCTGCATGTGTGCAGGTCGACGATCTAATACAGTCGGGGATGATAGGTCTACTTGAAGCGGGAAGAAATTATGATCCGGCTCAGGGCGCCAGTTTTGAAACTTATGCAGGCATACGCATTCGTGGCTCTATGCTGGATGAAATTCGCAAAGGCGACTGGGCACCCAGATCGTTGCACCGAAAGGTCAGGGAAATATCAAAAGCCATTCGTGAAATTGAAGGTGAGCAAGGACGCGATGCAAAGGATGCGGAAGTAGCAGAGAGACTTGAGCTAAGTTTGACCGAATATCATCAGGTGTTACAAGACGCAAACAGTCATCACATATTAAGTTTTGAAGATTTACCATCAAAGGATTCTGGTTTGATTGATGGCTTAAGCGCAAAAATAGCCGGGCCTCTCGAATCACTTATAGATGAAGATACACGCGAGTTGCTGGCAAAAGCTATTGACACTTTACCGGAAAGGGAACGAATGGTGATGGCACTATATTACACGGAAGAGTTGAACTTGAGAGAAGCAGGTGAGGTACTGGGTGTCAGTGAATCAAGAGTCTGCCAAATTCATTCTCAGGCTTTGATTCGCATACGTGCTCGTGTTGCGCAAATTATCGATGGTGAGGAGTGGTCCTGATAATGAGTCAAGATTCATGATCCAGGGTTAACAAATTTAAATTATTTAATTTTTTATTGAAATGGAGAAATACTATGAATAAAGATCTGAACATTCTTGTTATAGATGATTCCTCCACAATTAGACGAAAAGAAGACTGAGGTCATCGTGAAAGAAGCCGCTGCGGAAATTAAAGATCACCAGCACTGGCTGGTATTTGAACTGAATCGACAGTCATTTAGAGTCGATATGATGCTCGTAAGGGAAGTGCTGAAAAATACAGAAACCATTCCAGTGCTGAGAGCACCTTTCGATGTGCAAGGGATCGTGAATTTCTATGGATATCTGGTAACGGTCATAAACACGCGTGCTTGGGCCTGTGCCCACAGGCAGTGGGCGAGCATAACAGGATAATTATCGTGGAAGTTGATGGGTATATCACGGGGATGCTAGTGGATCGCGTGACCGAGGTTATTAGTCTGAGTCAGTCAGAATCAGAAGCACAGGATAAAACAAACGAGCAGAGTAAATCCTATGTAGAAGGAATGAGTACTACTAACAAGGGAACGCTGACGCTAATAGATGTGAAAAAATTGTTTGTCGCTAAAAAATTATCCGGGGTGATTGGATTCTAGTTGATGAAGGCAAAACAGCATGACGGAATTATATAAAATCCAGCCCACGCAACGTATCCATCCCCCTGTACAGGATCAGGATGTCAAACAAAAGATGAAAAAAAGCGAACATCAGAAAAAGAACCGCAAACCCGAACAGGAAGATAGAAGAGATGGAAAAGTGGATGAGTATATTTAAAAGACAAATAATATTTTTTAGCGATAAAAATTACTGAGGAAAACTGATCCATGCCTTTTGAACTACTATTATTATCATTAATTGGTCTCTCTTTACTTATTACCGTAGCGCAAAATTTTAAGATACGCGTAATGGCGACTAAAAATGAGCAGCAAGCTCAGCTACTAATGACGATTAAACAGGAAATGGAAGCCCTGCTGATGTGTGAAAGAGGCATGGGTGTTCGAATCAAACAACAGCAACAACAAGTTCGAAGCATGATTGACCGCCAGGACAAACTGGAAATCAGTGATGGCTCCAATCCCAGTTATAAACATGCCATGGTGCTACTGCAAAAAGGTATTAGCACAGATGAGCTAATCGAAGCATGCGACCTCTCCAGAGGCGAACTTGAGCTACTTTCCCGCCTAAAAATGGCCACAGATTCCTCAACGAAGGCTCGTGCAGCCTAAACGTCCATAATAACTTGGTTTTCAGGCGTATTTTGAAGTAAGAATTGCACCCGCAAGACTTTTTGTTTACCCTTCGCGCTCAGTTTCGCAGCAGTACTATATACAATGTGTAGCGACTTAAGTAAAAAGTGGAAAGTTAAAAGTATAAAGAAAAAAATCGAGGATACAGTTTTTAATTACTGGACTAGTTTTCTTTTCACTTTGTACTTTAAACTTTCAACTTAAATTGGCGAGGTGGCCGAGTGGCTGAAGGCGCACGCCTGGAGTAGTGGTGCATGGATGCACCGTTTACGAAGCGAAGGATGCAAAGTGTGTATACGTTAATCCGTATCGAGGGTTCGACAATCTTACGAAGGAAGATTGGACGCCGCAACGAAGTGGAGGCGCCCCGTAGGGGTGAGTAATCGGCCTAAGCGATTGCGAATCAGTCCCAATGCACACGGATGTGCAGGTGCCGCGAAGTGCAGGAAGCACGAGAGCGGCCTCTCGCGGAAGGATCAGGTGCCACTGGTAGACGGGTAAATGTGAACAGTGTTTGAAAGATTAGGAGAGGTGGCCGAGTGGCTGAAGGCGCACGCCTGGAAAGTGTGTATACGTTAATCCGTATCGAGGGTTCGAATCCCTCTCTCTCCGCCATTCAAAACAGGTCTATAGTTGTACCGTTTAAGAGTATTACTATTTACCTTGGCAGATTTCTTCTAAGGCATAAAGTGTTTTTTGCGGGAAGCGTTCCAGGGGATAATACTGAGCAATGATATCGAGAGCCGAGTCATAGTCATCGATATTTAGATAACGCAATAGATATTGAATGTCATCAATATCGTGAAATTCTTCACCGATACGCATGGACAGACATTTCATTGCCAGCAAATATTCAGCTTGCGCCACCATGACTTTCAGATGACTCAACTCCAGGTAGGATGTAAAAGATCCCGTGTCACTTAAGAACCCTTTAACGCCATCATTGAGCCAGTGCTCATCAATACCCAGTTTCAGTGCCGCTCGTGCAGCCGCTTCACGCACTATTTTACTGGGTTTGAACAGGGCATCGACATCGTGCGTCGATGCCCGAGCGTCGTAGACGAGACACATCACTGCACCACCCATCAGGTAAAGCTCACCTTTGGTGTCCTCTTGTCGTAATTCGGTGTTTAACGCCGCAAATAAAAGCTCAATTTGTTTTTTGCTAAGACCAACAATCATTAGACCCGGTCTCCCAGAGTGGCATCGATGAATATATTGCGATGTCGAAACACGGCAGGGGAATGTGTCAGCAAGTGCAAACGCAAACTATTAAGAGCAGTCCCAAAGTAGGGTGTCGCCAGGGGTTTGATGTCTCTGGTCCATGCTGGTGGCGCGATCCCTTTTTGGGCTGCAGCCAGCTCGATCATTGCAGTTAGATAATTCCATGCGAAGCTCGACAGCCTTTGAACCGGCTTGTATTCCAGCACTTCGCTAAACAAAGAAGGAGACAAATCCGTCAGAAGGTCGTTCAGTTCAGCGTAACTATTGCGCTCGTGTTCATTTCTCTGGAGCGCAGTTACGAGTTGTTGAAACTTTAACTGCTGTGGTGGCAATGCCCGGGACAACAACCAAGCCGACATGGACATACCGCTCCGTTTAGCGGCACGAGCAATCATCGCCTTTTCCTTGGGCGAAACTCGGATTTGCAGGTGTGTGTCTTTATTACGTTCAGTCATTTCAATATTGTGTGACGAGTTAGTTAATTTGTCAATACTATTGTCATGACATATAAATATGAATATGCCCTCTACCGAGCAATCCATTTTTGGTGCGATTCATCAAAAGGTCGAAAAGAAAATATAACAGGTTAGTATTAAACCAGGAGCAACTTTTGGGGAACTGTAAGTCGTCAGAAAATATGTGTTGGTGACGTCCTCATAGCCTTTGTGATAGCTGGCAATGTGAAAATAAATTCCTACTATACTCTTGTGAACGGAAATGCAGGGTGGGATGGGGTGAAATTTCATGTTACGCAAGCAGAGCTCGGTGCAAAACCGTTTACTTTTAAAATGCTTTTTCTTTTGGAAAATATTCTCGAGAGAACCTAAAATAGTTAGGGCAACTATGGGGGCAACTTTTTTCAAGTATTTTAGAAAATTTATTTGTCTTAGTAGGTTACAAGCTCCTTGCGAATCCCTCTCTCTCTCCGCCAATCAGTCTAGTCTCTGACACGTGTCTCTGGTAGCAACCTGGAATGGCACAAGTTTTCAGGCACTTGAGTTGTTAATGTCGATAGTATTGATATTTATATGTTAACTCGACAGGTGTTGATATCAAGGAATTGCCAAATTTTCTCTTTTCGGGAGTCTGCGGGTTAACAACTACCAGGTACATTTACTGTCCTACTCCTGTTTATCACTGGTCATCATTAAGCAGCCTTGCTGACTGAAACTGATACATGTAAGCCCGCTGCGTCCAACATCTTAACAAGTCGATCAATCGTAAATTTTTCATACCGGCCTTTCAGCAAATCATTCAGCCTGGGTTGAGTCGTCTTTAATTGTTTAGCGGCATTTGCCTGGGTCAGACCAGAGTCCTCTACCCAAAGCTTAATCGCAATCATTAGCTCTGATCGTAACTTCAGGTTTTCCGCTTCGGGCAAGTTCAAATCTGCAAAAATATTGCCGCCAGCCGGTGTAGTATGGCTACTTTTCATTTTTCTCTCCGCATATGTTGTACGTCACGTAAACGCTGTTTTGCAAGATCTATATTTTTCTTAGGTGTACGCTGGGTTTTCTTTTGAAAGACATGTAGCACATAGACTGCCTCGTCATATTTGGCGATATAAATCACACGAAATGCACCGCCTTTTCCAATCCGAATCTCCTGTACTCCTGAGCCAATGGATGGGATTGATTTCCAGTCAGTAGGTGCCAGACCATGTTGGACGCTATTAAGCTGAAAGCCAGCATCCTGACGCGCTTGTGTCGGAAATACACAGAGGACGTTATAGCTATCACCCATCCATTCAATTTTTCAATCACTTGAAAAATATATCAAATTTGATATAGATAGCAATTAGTAATTATGTGGGTTGAATCAGTTTGTTATGTGAAGATGTACACAGGCTACAACTGGCGTCTGAAATAGACCATATCAATGAGCTAGTTGGTATGACTTTGCACTTGAGACATTCGGGGGCATCTACGAGGGGCAACTTTTTCCGAGGTTTTTTTAAAAGTCTATTTAATCAAATAGTAACAGGCATAATGCGAATCCCTCTCTCTCCGCCATAAATAAACAAACCGGCGCAAGGCCGGTTTGTTTATTTATGGCGGAGAAAGAGGGCATGATGAGAACCCACCGGTTCGACAACCTTTCGAAGAAAGGTTGGACGTTGGCGTTTTCTGCCAACGCCCCGAAGGGGTGAGTAATCGCCCCAAGGCGATTGCGAATCAGTCCCGATACCTAAGGGCGCGCACGAACATATTTACGCCCCTTTTTTATTTATTGTAGGGTCGAATTCATTCGACCTGGTCGGAGTGAATTCCGCACTCCGGTTAGACAATCTTACAAAGTAAGATTACTCGTTACATCCCTGTAGCTCGCCTGTCCATGGCGAATTACAAATTCATGCCGCAAGATGTGCAATCCCCTGTTAATATTTCCATTAAATTATGACAGAGACTCTAAACCCACATAATGACTGGGTGCAGTTGGTAGACTTCATATTGCAGAGGAAAAAATCGTGAATAATTTCTATGTTATCCCAGTTATCAGGGAATTTGCTGTGAGCCTGGCTAGCAGCAGACTACAACCACCGCCATAAATAAAACGGTATATACCGGACACATGGGAACACATTCGGTATGAAGGGATTATCTACCGGTTCAACCTTGAATTATTAATCATAGTCACTTGTCAGTGTCTTTTGCTTCTTATCATAACTTTTTAATTTGCTTAAGCGTGAGCTGTGTTGTGATCCCGAGTAGGAATTTTGTTTAACTCTTTTCCAATTTCCTTCTGCGCTATGCGCAACTCATAGCTTTTTTGTAGATTGAGCCAGAATACAGCGGAAGAGCCAAACCATTTGCCAAGACGTAAGGCAGTATCTGCAGTGATATTCCTGCGGCCAGCAATGATCTGGGTAATGCGATTAGCAGGTATTTTAAGCTGGCGCGCAAGCTCTGCAGCGCTAATGCCAATCTCTTCCAACTCCTCACCTAATATCGTACCCGGATGGATGGGGGATCTGCTCATATCTATATTCCTTTCAGTGGTAGTCGGTAATCTCGACGTTATCAGGTCCATTTGAGGACCATTCAAAACAAATTCGCCTATGCGGGTAACTTTGCCAGATTAAATTCATAAATTTAATGGAATTAATATGTTGCAAGTCTACTGTGAATCCCTCTCTCTCAGTCATACAGTCTTGAGGATCCTTACCGGTCACATAGGTAACCCTTAGCGCCATTATTTGGGAGGTGGAGGGGGTTGCGCGTGTATCCATTGTGGAGTTCGTTTTTTACCTTCAAGCGATAACAAAAACTGCTCTACTGCCCTGGTCGTAACGTCGCCTGGTTCACCAATGCGTTCGTTGGCACCAAAATGCTCGACGTGATCCAATGCGACGACGTCAGCTCGTATGTCCATAGATTGTAGTGCGCTGGCCATGGAGATAGCTTGCTGCGCGGTATTTGTGCCTAAATTAGATCCCCCTGCCACGTGGAGCAAAAGGAAAGGTGGAATATGCTTTCCTCTGGCTACATGAGAAACCGGTTGGGCATTTTTCCAGTCATTTCCATAATAGGCTGTGAGCCTCGGGTTGATATTTGCTGCCTTTAGATCGTAGGTATTACCGTCTACCAGTATTACACCTTTCAACAAACTCAAATCCTTACCTGCCTGTTTGAGAAAGTTTTCGTGCGTTGCCACCTCGGCTACCATGTTGGCTCCTGCAGAATGACCCATCAGATAAATTTGTTCAGGATCACCGCCGAAATCAGCAATATTATCTTGTACCCAGGCTAATGCATTGGCCAGATCCTGGACGCCATGTGGATAGCGTCCCTCTGGCATCAGGCGATAATTGGCGCTCACAAACACATAGCCCATCTTGACTGTGAAGAATTCCGGTTTGGGGTCAAGTTCTTTGGAATGTGCTTTGTCGCCAGCCATATTGCCACCGCCGTGCACCCAGACCATCACTGGTGAGGCGGCTTCTACCGGATCATTTACATAGATATCAAGACTCGTTTGGGAAGTATCCACAGTCGAATTATCGTAGACGATATCCCGATACCAGGTCGTCCTGAAAAAGGAAAACGGCGGGTGGGATAAGCCGCCACCTACGTGAGCATGTAGATACTCACTCTTGTCAGCATAGCTACTTGACAACAAGCCTGAAGCCGCGACTGCGACAAGAAGTAATGCAAATATTCGTTTTTTAATCATTCATGACACCTTGTTCAATTAGTTGGCAGGAGGAATATCACCTATTTAACCTTCCACAAATGAATCCGTCTATCCCTTGAGTGAAAAATTTGCAGGAAGTCTGTTTTGACGTTTACGCCGAGCTTTACTCCACATAAGGGATAAGTCGTCCGCAAATGATAACGCCGATCCAGAACATCAAAGATAATGCGGCTACGATTTTAAGTTTCCTTTCTGAATCTTCTGTCCCCACGGATGTTGAGTTTGCGTGAGCAGTTATGGCGAAATAAAGGGCGTTTACGCCTGCCAGCAGCACAAGTAATATTTTGAGTCGAAAGGCAATATTAGGATAATAACGAAAGGGATCACTAAAGCAAAATAGAATACCGGTAACCAGGTTGATACTAAAGCCAATTACGGTGATGGGTAAAAATTTATATACCGCTTCAACCGGGACATCGCGCGAGAAACCGAGCAGCCTGAAATCTACCACCAGTAACGATCCCATGAGCAAGGAAAGCCCGATAAAATGAAAAATCTCTGCAGTCGGAAAAAGCCAGGTACTTTCCTGCATCAAACGGCCGAGAGTAGAGGTCTCCATCCAAAATAAAATATCGTTCATTTTATTGAGCGCTTGCTAAAATAATTTGAAATAGGCAATTAAACGACCAGCTACAATTGCGCCTAACCAGAACAATAATGAAAAAGTCGCGATTACTTTTATTGTTTTGGTGCTTCCGCTCACCTCATTATCGAATCCTGTTTCTCGAAAACTGCGTAAGCCCCACCACACAGATAGTCCGCCAAGCACAATGAGCGCAATCTTGATCCAGAAAACAGGATGAAAGAAAAATTTAACCGGGTTCCCGGAGAACAACGCCAGACCTGAGACGATATTCAAGGTAACGCCCATCCAGGACACGCGCGTCAAATTCCTGAATAATGTGATGGGTATGTTGGGTGAGAAGCCAAGCAGTCTGAGGTTGATCATGATCACCGTTCCAACAACGATAGACATACCAACCGCATGGCCAGAGAGTACAAAGGGATAACCCCATGATTGCCCTACCCACACGCCAATAACACTCTCTTCCAACCAGTATAAAAAGCTCATTTCAATTACAAATTCGTTTACAGAGTCTAAAGATATGATGAGGATAATTTAAATCGAGCTCAAAATCTTATATTGATATTTATCATATTTTTTTACAGGAAATCAGTATACAGAGCCTGCAAAAATGTGGTATTGATGTTGACAAATTTACTCCAGGCTTAGTCACCTTACCGATGAATATTCTCAAAAGTTTTACCTTGTCGCTTGTTTTAGTGCCCCTGTTTTTTCTGAATGTGTATGCGGATAATGCAAGATTAGCGGAAAAAAAACAGATGGTCGCCCTGGGGCTGAAATATGACACGGCCGAGGCGCTGTATCAGGCCCTTGTAAAAAAAGCAGGGGGTGGGGAGCCGCTAAGCTGGAATAATATCCCTGACTGGGAGGGTGTTTACGGGCGCACTAAAGGTGGTCTCCGCTTTGATCCAGATGGACCGCCAGTGGGTGAGCTGCCTACCGCCAAATTCACACCGGAATATCACGCGCGCCTGGTGAAAGTCATTGAAGACAAAAAAAATTATATTGAATATGATCCGCTAAGCCAGTGCATACCGCCTGGATATCCTCGCTGGTTGGATATGCCCTTTATGCGAGAGTTTATCGTCACGCCTAATCAGACAACCCTGATTGCAGAAGCCTTTAATAGTGTTCGACGAATTTATACTGACGGCCGCGGTCATATTCCGGAGGAATATAGATTTCCAACTGAGAACGGTGATTCGATTGGCGTTTGGGATGGTAGGCGGCTGATAACACATACTAACCAGGCGATGGCGCACATGTACGAGCGTAGTCAGGGTTTCTATAGCGAAGAGGTTGAAGGTGTTGAAATTTGGGAAAAGATTGACGAGCGAACAATTGTCGCTCATGTCTGGATTTATGATCCGCCTGCGCTGCTTGAACCCTGGTACACGCGTCAGAGCTATACGAAACTAAGCAATGATGACAAGCTATTGCGTATAAATCATTGGGCTTGTAAGGGCAATCCGAACAATGACGTTATTGAAACAGAAGAGGGCGGATCAGATTTCACAGATTTTACTTTCGATGGATAACATGAGCTCTGGGGTAGAGAAAATTGGACTAGTGAGGAAACACACAATGAAAAAATATCTAAAAATTATCGTCTTGATAGGTACTTTCGCCCTGAACTCAACATCAAGTTTTGCTCATCACTCCGGTACCATGTTTGATAACGACAAAACCATAACAGTGACGGGCGTGGTAAAGGAATTTCAATATACCAATCCGCATTCATGGTTGATTGTAACGGTGACTGACGAAGAGGGGAAAGAGGTTAACTGGGGTTTTGAAGCGGAGGGCCCAAGTACATTAATTCGCGCTGGCATTAGTAAACGCGATTTTGCTCGAGGAACCAGGATCACAATCAGTGGGCATCCTATTCGCGATGGTCGCAATGCTGCCTACTGGATAAAAGCGACACGTTTAGACGACGGTAAGGAATTCGATCCAAGTAAGGGATTTGTGCCACGCTAAGGGTAAGTCGAGATTCAGTGTTTGGGTTTATTCCACGAGTGATCACATTATGCGACATGGAAGACTACCGACGGATTTTTTATTTCTTCTATTCCGCATGTTTGACCCTACGAGGCCAATTGTAGGGTCGAATTCATTCGACCGCGGAGTCCGAGGTTATGGCATGTGGCCGAATGAATTCGGCCCTACCGGAAAAAAGGCGGTTGCCTGTCCTTTTTCCAAACTTCCGCCGTTTGGTTTTATTCCGCATGTTTGACCCTACGAGGCCAATTGTAGGGTCGAATTCATTCGACCGCGGAGTCCGAGGTCATGGCATGTGGCCGAATGAATTCGGCCCTACAGGAAAAAAGGTGGTTGCCCGTCCTTTTTCCAAACTTCCGCCGTTTGGTTTTATTCCGCATGTTTGACCCTACGAGGCCAATTGTAGGGTCGAATTCATTCGACCGCGG
>JBLIML010000031.1:0-28005 GCA_047638675.1 Planctomycetota bacterium
TCTGAAATACGGCGATATGGAATTTAATAAACGCATGCGAGCTTCAGGCCTGAAGAGACTTTTTTTACATGCTTCACAATTGAAATTGACGGAATATGGTAGTAAAGGCTTGATTATTAACGCACCTTTAACAGCCGAGTTACAAGATTTTCTAAAAACACATGTCTAAACTCAGACGAACAAGCCTCGGCTTTGAATTACTGATATTTGATTGGGATGGCACTCTCGCAGATTCTTTACAACATATAGTCAAGTCGATTCGTTTTGCTATCCACAAGTTGGACTTTCCTGAAAGAGAGGAAGACGCCATAAGAAATATCATAGGTCTTGGCCTGGAGGAAGCACTGGAGCGTCTTTTTCCTCGCATAAACACGGCTCAAAGAAAGAGTATGGCTGGGCATTATCGAGAACACTATCTATCAACATCAGCTGATAATATAAGTTTATTTCCCGAAGTAGAACAAACCATAAAATCACTACATGCAAATGGTTACAATCTTGCCGTAGCCACGGGTAAAAGTCGGCGGGGTCTGGATCGTGCCCTACAAGACAGTGGATTAAATGAGTATTTTCACTATACACGCTGTGCCGATGAAACTTTCTCCAAACCGCACCCTCAGATGCTGGAGGATATAATGGATATCTTCAGCGCCTCGCCAGATCGAGTATTAATGATTGGCGATAGCGAACATGATTTACAAATGGCTACAAATGCCGGTGTCGCCTCTGCAGCGGTGACTTATGGCGCTCAGGATAAAGAATATCTGCTAAAATTTAAGCCTTTAACATGTTTCAACAGTTTACGGGATTTGCCCCAGTGGCTCACGCAAACCGAAAATTTACAAGCGAATGAGTAATTATTAAAAGGACTAAACAAATGAATGACAATACCGATTCTCAGCTGGAACAAAAGATGGTCAATCAGTTGGCCAGAGAATTTTTACAGGAACAACGAAGCCACAGACGCTGGAGTATTTTCTTCAAATCTCTGCTTGCGCTGTATTTGTTTACCTTTCTGACAATTTACCTGGCTGGAGAGTGGGAGCTCGGTAGCCTGGGTGGGGAAAAACATACCGCATTAGTAGACATCAATGGGGTGATTTCCATGGATAGTGAGGCCAATGCCGACTATCTGGCCACTGGCTTAAGAGCCGCTTTTAAAGACAAAAATACTGCCGGCGTGATCCTTCGCATCAATAGCCCTGGCGGCAGCCCGGTTCAATCCGGTTATATCAATGACGAGATAAGGAGATTGCGCGAAAAATACCCGGATATTCCTCTCTACGCGGTCATTGGCGATTTGTGTGCCTCTGGTGGATATTATATTGCCTCAGCCGCCGATAAAATTTATGCAGATAAAGCCAGCCTTGTCGGGTCAATTGGCGTAATCATGGCCGGTTTTGGTTTCGTCGATAGCATTGAAAAACTGGGCATTGAAAGACGTGTCAGGCACGCTGGTGAAAGTAAGGCTTTTCTAGATCCGTTCTCTCCCCAAAAAGACGCAGAATTGGCGCATGTTGATAATTTACTGGATGGTGTTTATCAGCAGTTTATCGCTACGGTCAAACAAGGTCGTGGGGATCGCCTGGCAAACGATGAGAGGATCTTCTCAGGTCTGGTCTGGACCGGTGAGCAGGCAATCGAATTGGGGCTTGTCGACGCTTTAGGCAGTGCAGGTTATGTCGCCAGGGAAGTGATTGGCGAAGAAGAGATTGTCGATTTTACGCGACGTGAGAACTATCTCGATCGTTTTGCGGGCAGCCTGGGCACTCAGTTCGCAAATCGCCTGGAGTCATTTATTAATTATCAATTAAAATAATAACTTATATACTATACTTGAATAATAACATTAAGGTGTATTGACACCTTCCAGACGTAACATCTCGCTGAGTTTGATAAGTGGTAGACCCACGAGTGCGGTGGGATCCGGGCCCTGTATGGATTGAACCATACTAATACCCAGACACTCGGATTTAAAACTCGCGGCACAATCATACGGTTGTTCGGCCTGCAAATAACGCTCAATTTCTTCCTCGGAATACTGACGAAAGTGCACTTTAAATTCAACACATTCTATCTGCTCGGATCCCGTCTGCGAGTTGAGCAAACAGAGTCCGGTATGAAATATCAATACTTGACCACGCATCTCTTGCAATTGTTCAACAGCTTGCTTATGAGAGCCCGGTTTGCCAAACACTTTGTTTTGACAACTTGCTAGTTGATCTGAGCCTATAATCAAGGCATCAACTTCATCCGCGGCTATCTCTTTTGCTTTGCAAAGCGCCAGTCGTTTAACTTGCTCAATCGTTGATTCTCCCTGCAGAGCTGATTCATCAATATCGGGACGAGCGACCTCAAATGGCAGCTTAAGTCGTTTGAGTAAAGCCTGACGATAAGGCGAGGATGAGGCCAGAATTAGCTTGGAAATAGGTATTTACCTCAGTTTCATTGTGCATCATAATGACATTCTGTAAATACCTGTCAAGTCAATGGCTTAAACGCTAAAATTAAGAACTAATTTTTTTGACAGTGCTGCCATGTGTGGCTAAACTCCCCGCCTGATGCAATCTGGCCCTCCGCAGTTTATCGATCCCGCGCGTCTAGCTGATACGAGAGATGAACTATCAGGAGTGTTGAGTATCGATGATATGCTGCGATTACAGGCCTTAGTGACTGGACATACGGATTCAATACAGTTTGACTTGAGGTTTGACAGGGATGATAAGAAACGAATTCGTATATCAGGCAGATATAGCGCATGCCTGATAATGGCATGCCAACGATGTTTGCAAGCGATTGAGGTGGAAATTGTCCGTCCGGTTAATGTGGTATTGCTTGCAAATGAGGATGATGCTGAAACCTTGCCTGAAGAAGTTGAGCCCATGTTAATGACAACTAAGGTAATGTCTTTACCGATGTTTCTTGAGGAAGAATTGTTACTGGCGCTTCCACTGGCACCGAGACACGACACAAGTGAGTGTCATGTGACGGAATCGCAATCTGACAAGAGCGTTGTTATAGATAGGCAACATCCCTTTGAAGTACTTAAAGATTTAAAGCTGAAAAACAGCAAAGACTGAATAGATAGAGGATACGAGCATGGCTGTACAAAAGAGTAAAAAATCCACATCCCGTCGAGATATGCGTCGTGCACATGATGCATTGTCAGGGCCGACGCTTTCCACGGAACAGGCCACTGGTGAAATTCATCAACGTCATCACATTAGCGCCGATGGTTATTATCGGGGTCGCCAGGTCCTCAAAAAGACCGAAGACGACGAATAAATCACCAGCTTTCCACTCAAAACCGGCCTGCAAAGGCTGCTTTTGTACTATTTTAGAGATCTGCTTTGACATTCTGCATTGCACTTGACGCAATGGGAGGTGATCACGGGCCTGCTGAGATTGTGCCTGCGGCCTTATCTTGTCTTAAAATCCATCCCACACTTGAGATCATCCTCGTCGGCGATGAAGATGTGCTTAATCGCGTGTTAGTTGAAAATTCCGCTGCCACCAGTGAGCGATTGCGCATAAAACATGCATCAGAAGTGGTGGAAATGCATGAGTTGCCGTCCAGGGCACTGCGCAATAAAAAAGACTCATCCATGCGCGTCGCTATCGAAATGGTCAAGGAAGGCGGTGCTGGTGCCTGTGTTAGCGCTGGTAATACAGGTGCGCTAATGGCAACGGCACGATTTATCCTGAAAATGCTACCTGGTATCGACAGACCCGCCATTTGCTCAATGATGCCGGGAATCAAGGGTCACACACACGTTCTCGATCTAGGTGCTAACGTCGATCCCAGCTCTGAACAATTGTTCCAGTACGCCGTGATGGGGGCAGAACTGACCAGCGCGGTGGATAATGTAAAAGACCCTACTGTTGCCCTCCTCAATGTAGGTGCTGAAGAAATAAAGGGCAATGACAGAGTAAAACAGGCTGCGATTCTACTAAATGATAGTCATTTGAATTACGTCGGCTTTGTAGAGGGTAACGACCTTTATACCGGTAAGGTAGACGTTATTGTCTGTGATGGCTTCTCCGGGAATATCGCCTTGAAGGCGAGTGAAGGCGTCGCTGAGCTTTTTAGTACCCATGCTATCGATGTATTTCAAGGATCATTGTATGGAAAGTTAGCAGCATTGATTTCCAGTCCAGTCTTGAAGGAGATTAGACGTAAAATAGATCCCCGGCGCTATAATGGAGCAAGTCTCCTCGGCTTAAAGGGCATTGTCGTGAAAAGTCACGGTGGAGCGGATAGATTGTCTTTTGCGCATGCCATAGAGGAAGCCATGATTGAGGTGACCAAGAACGTGCCTGAAAGAATCTCAGAAAGATTGGAAGAATTATTAATAGAAAACTAGAAAAATGATTTATTCCAGGATAATCGGAAGTGGCAGCTATTTGCCCGAACGAGTAATGACTAATGCTGAGTTGGCAACATTGGTCGATACCTCGGATGAATGGATAGAGTCACGTACAGGCATTCGTGAACGTCATATTGCCAGAGATGATGAGACAACCTGTGACATGTGTGAACAGGCCGCATCCGATGCCTTGAAAGCAGCCGATATCGATGCGAACTCTATCGAGTTGATTGTGCTTGCGACCTCTACACCGGATTTAATTTACCCCAGCACAGCTTGTTTGTTGCAGAGCCGGCTTGGAATTGACAATGGTTGTGCAGCTTTTGATGTGCAGGCAGCTTGCTCTGGTTTTATCTACGCATTCAGTATCGTAGATAAGTTTATTAAAAGCGGTTCAGTGAAACGAGCGCTAGTGGTTGGTGCGGACTCTAACTCAAAGATTCTCGACTGGACAGACAGAGGCACCTGCGTTTTATTCGGTGATGGTGCCGGTGCCATAGTGGTAGAAGCGGCCAACGAGCCTGGTGTATACGCGACTCGCATGCACGCTAATGGCGCTTATTCTCATCTACTTCAGGTACCTTCTGGTGTCTCAAAACCAACAGGTGATCCTTTTATTCGTATGAGTGGCAACGAAGTTTTTAAATTTGCTGTGAATGCTATGGGAGACATTGTTGACGATACTTTACAGGAATGCGGTCTGGAAAAGTCAGATGTTAACTGGTTGGTCCCACATCAAGCTAATCAGCGAATCATTAAAGCGACAGCAAAAAAACTGGGTATGCCCATGGAGAAAGTCATCGTAACTGTGGGAGAACATGGCAACACCTCCGGCGGATCTATCCCTCTTGCTCTGGATACTGGTATACGTGACGGACGCATAAAGCGGGGCGATAATTTATTTCTTGAAGCCGTAGGCAGTGGGTTTACCTGGGGCTCTGTTGTCCTCAAATATTAAAATTTTAAATTAAATATTTACAGATGCGCGATAAGCACTTGAGCTTTGTGTTTCCAGGCCAGGGTTCTCAATCAACTGGTATGTTATCGGATTTGGCCTGTGCACATCCGAGCATGGCACTAACTTTTGAAGAGGCATCTGACAGACTTGGCTACGATCTTTGGTCTTTGATTCAAAATAACCCAAATGACGAAATCAGTCTTACACACAATACGCAACCCGCATTACTCACCTGCAGTGTCGCCATATGGCGGCTGTGGGGAGAAATGGAAGGCCCGCAGCCGGTCGTTATGGCAGGGCATAGTCTGGGTGAATACAGTGCGCTTGTATGCGGTGGAGTGATAGCGTTTAAAGATGCAGTAAGCCTTGTTGTCGACAGAGGGAAATATATGCAGGAGGCGGTACCCGAGGGTATTGGCGCAATGGCAGCAATACTGGGTCTGGACAATGAACAAGTGCAGCAGGTTTGTAAAGAAGCCGCACAGTCACAAATTGTCTCAGCCGCGAATTATAACACTGCCGGTCAAGTTGTAATTGCAGGTCACGCACAAGCGGTTGATAGAGCGATCATATTATCGAAAAAAGCTGGTGCATCACGCGCATTATTGCTGCCCGTTAGTGTACCTTCCCATTGTGCCTTAATGGGCGAAGCCGCGGATCGTTTTGCTAAGAGACTGGAACAGGTGACATTCTCCGAAGCAAAAATCCCTATAATCCAGAACGTGGACGCCGAACAACGTAGCAGTGCGAACGAAATTAAAGAGGCGCTGTTACAACAATTACGGCAACCGGTCAGATGGGTGGATACTATCGAAAAAATACGGTCTATGGGAGTGACTCATATGGTGGAATGCGGCCCGGGGAAAGTATTAACCGGGCTCATTAAAAGAATTGATCGTTCCTTGTCTGTCTATCCTGTTTTTGACGAGAATTCTTTTAAAGTCGCTATTGATGGAGGGGAATCATGAGTACCACACTTGAAAACCAGACTGCACTAATCACCGGCGCCAGCCGGGGGATTGGGAAGGGAATTGCTACCGCTCTGGGAGAACAAGGGGCCTTCGTGTTAGGTACAGCCACGACAGAAGCGGGGGCAATATCTATTGATGAAATGTGCGCGACAACAGGTATTCAAGGCAAGGGTTACGTACTGGATGTCTCTGCAGTTGGCTCAGTGGAAACCTTTGCTAGTAAGTTAAAGGAAGACGGACACAAGGTGAGTATTCTGGTGAACAATGCCGGCATTACCCGCGACAACCTGCTCATGCGGATGAAAGATGAGGAGTGGGATGATGTTATCAACACTAACCTGAGTTCCGTTTACAGGCTTAGTAAACTTTGTCTTCGTGACATGATGAAAGCCAGGGTGGGACGCATCATTAATATCACCTCGGTTGTCGCTTTATCCGGCAATGCAGGTCAATCCAATTATGCGGCAGCAAAGGCGGGCATGATCGGATTTACACGGGCCCTGGCAAAAGAAGTCGGTAGTCGAAATATAACCGTCAACGCCATTGCCCCTGGCTTCATTGCCACTGACATGACTGATGCTTTGGCCGACAATCAACGCGAGGCATTATTAACACAAATTGCCCTGGGTCGTTTGGGTAAGGTTAAAGAGGTCGCGGCGGCTGTGGTTTTTCTGGCATCTCCCGACGCGGGCTATATTTCGGGCGAGACGATTAATGTCAATGGAGGCATGTATATGGCGTGATTAACTATGTTTAACATTAATTGATTATGTTAATGTATTGATAATCAATTAGATAATAATTAAAACCTTATCCGGCTTGCAAGTTATTGGCTTTTCACTAAACTTACACACGAATTTTCGGTGACCACACCGCAAAGGGAGGAATGACCCATATGAGCAGTGTTGAAGAACGCGTTAAAAAAATAGTAGTAGAGCAGTTAGGCGTCAAAGAAGAAGAAGTTTCCAGTGAAGCATCTTTTGTTGATGATCTGGGTGCGGATTCACTGGATACCGTCGAATTGGTTATGGCTCTCGAGGAGGAGTTCAAGACGGAAATTCCTGACGAGGACGCTGAAAAAATAACAACAGTCCAACAGGCGGTCGATTACGTCAACGCCAATCTTGACTAGGCTCTGGTCTTACAACAAACAAAAGGCCGCGTCTAACCACGCGGCCTTTTCTTTTTCCGATACGACCAATCAGTCACTATGAGTAAACGACGAGTAGTAGTTACCGGTTTAGGCCTGCTTACACCGGTGGGGAACAACGTTCCGGATACCTGGAAGAATATTCTTGAGGGCGTGAGTGGAATAGCGCCGTTGACACATTTCGACACCAGTGATTTCCCAGTCCGCTTCGGCGGCTCCATACGTAATTTCAATATTGAAGACTATATCTCGCGTAAAGATGCCCGGAAAATGGATCCGTTTATCCATTACGGTATGGCGGCAGGGATTCAGGCCATGGAAGATTCGGGTCTTGAAATTACGGATGCGATTGCACACCGGGTAGGTGTTGCTATTGGTTCGGGTATTGGCGGTCTGCCAGGTATAGAAAAAGGCACCCATATTATAACCGAGGGTGGCCCACGTAAGATTTCTCCCTTCTATGTCCCAAGCAACATCATTAATATGATTTCAGGTCATCTTTCCATTAAATATGGTGCCAAGGGACCGAATTTTGCCATTGTCACGGCCTGTTCTACCGGCACACACAATATTGGTGATGCTGCACGTCTGATCGAGCACGGAGATGCGGATGTGATGATTGCCGGTGGCGCAGAGATGTCAACTTCACCAACAGGACTCGCCGGATTCGCCAATGCTCGAGCCCTGTCTACAAATAACGACGATCCACAAGGTGCTAGTCGGCCCTGGGATAGAGACAGGGATGGGTTTGTACTCAGTGATGGCGCCGGTGTTATGGTCCTGGAGGAGTACGAGTTTGCGAAACAACGTGGGGCCAATATTTACGCAGAAGTGATTGGCTACGGAATGAGCGGTGATGCCTATCACATGACATTGCCGTCCGCAGGCGGAGAGGGCGCAGCGCGCTGCATGCAAAACGCCATCAATGATGCAGGTATTGAATTGACACAGATGGATTATATTAATGCACATGGCACATCAACGCCCGCTGGTGATGTAATAGAAAGTAAGGCCATCAAAACTGTTTTCGGTGAACACGCGAAAAAGCTGGCGGTCAGTTCAACAAAATCCATGATCGGCCACTTACTGGGAGCCGCTGGGGGCGTCGAAGCTGTTTTTTCGGTGTTGGCTATTCGAGATCAGGTTGCCCCGCCTACTATTAACTTGCATAACCCTGATCCGGAATGTGATCTTGATTACGTTCCACATGAGGCTCGCAATATGAAAATTGATATCGTCCTGTCCAACTCATTCGGGTTTGGCGGAACTAATGGTTCACTAATTTTTAAACGACTTTCGTGAGTCACGATCTATAGCACTCGGTTAAATTCATTATTCGTTTTATGCGCCAGCAGTGATGAAGATGAAACCTCAACAGACCCTCGTCAACGGACAGAAGCAAGATAAGATTTCAGTTCGAGATCGCGCACTACAATTTGGCGACGGCGTATTTGAGACCTTCGCAATAAATAACGGTGAGGCTCTGGCCTGGGACAGACATATCTCTCGTCTCCTGGCCGCTTGTCTACGCCTCGGAATCGTATGCCCCGATAGTCATCTTCTGCAAGGCGAAGCCATGTCACTGTGTAAAAACTCTCAGCGTGCCGTACTTAAACTAATCATTAGTCGAGGTGAAGGCGGCAGAGGCTATCAGCTCCCTCAACATGCTCAAACCACCCGTATATTCAGTTTGCATGACTGGCCAGAATACCCTCCTGAATATGAACGAGAAGGCATCGTCGCGGGGATCTTCGGAATGCGCCTCGGTCGAAATCCTGCCCTGGCAGGAATGAAACATTTGAATAGACTGGAACAGGTGCTACTTAAAAAGGAACTCTCAGAAACCAATTTTGCCGAAGCTATTGCAATGGATATCAATGACGAAATTATCGAAGGGAGTATGAGTAATATTTTTTTGGTGAAAAACGACCAACTTTTTACCCCCGATCTGAGCTATGCAGGCGTTGAGGGCATAGTTCGAGCAAGCATTCTGGAGCTATCGAACGATATTAAGCTGAAAAGCGAAATAAAACGTCTTAAACTCGAGGATGTGCATGATGCCGATGAAATATTTTTTTGCAACAGCCTGGCCGGAATTTGGCCCGTCAAACAAATAGGCGAGACCCGGTTTGGCATTGGGCCAGTCACGCGGAAAATACAAAGTCTATTGAGGGATAAAAATCTGATTGTGATGTTATGAAGAAGATGTTCGTCTTCCTCTCACTGCTCATTATTGTAGCATTGGTCACCGCGCTATGGTGGATCAATGATGACATGCAGCGACAATTGAACAGGCCACTCGCCTTTTCGGGAGAGGCTAGTTTAACCGTCGAATCAGGACAAAGTCTGAAATCTTTGGCGGCAAGACTGGTCGCTTACGGCTGGCTACCTCATTCCTATTATTTTGTTTATGAAGGACGACGGCAAAATAGAGCGACATCTTTGAAAGCCGGGGAATATTCGATTCCATCCAACACAACGCCTCTACAATTACTGGATATTCTGGTCGCCGGCAAAGTACGACAACATTCTATGACACTACCAGAAGGCTGGACGTTTCGTCAGATATTAAAAGCGGTAAGAGACAATTCTGATCTGATACAAACTTTGTCGATGAGTGAGCCGAAGCAGGTCATGATCGCATTAAACTACGCTGGTTATTTTGCTGAGGGTCGGATCTTTCCAGATACCTATCTGTTTCCCGCTGGGACTACTGATGTTGAATTTTTACGTCGTGCAATTCAAGCACAGGAAAAGATACTAGAGGAAGAATGGCAACAACGTGACAGCGGATTACCTTATCACTCAGCCTATGAAGCACTAATTATGGCTTCTATAATTGAAAAAGAAACCGCTGTTGCAGAAGAACGAGAGGCGATTGCAGGTGTATTTGTTCGTCGCTTGCAATTGAATATGAAACTACAGACAGACCCAACGGTTATTTACGCCATGGCAGAGAGCTTTGATGGCAATATTCGTCGTAAGGACTTGTCCATAGATTCGCCGTACAATACTTATGTGTATAAAGGCCTGCCTCCAACTCCGATCGCATCCCCTGGACGTGAGGCAATTCGGGCTGCGATGCATCCAGAACCGGGAACGGCACTTTACTTTGTTGCCAAAGGGGACGGCAGTCATCATTTCTCAAGTACGCTAGCGGAGCATAATAAGGCGGTTAGACGATATCAGCTGAAAAGCCATAAGTGAACAACTACAGCAAAGCAATCAAATGAGAACAGGTTTATTTATTACATTAGAAGGTATTGAGGGCGTTGGCAAAACTACGCAGATCGATTACGTCGGCGAGTTATTTAGACAAAATGGAAAACAGGTAACAATGACAAGGGAGCCGGGTGGTACATCAGTGGGTGAGGCAATTCGAGATATTTTGTTGAACAGCCTGGATCTCGACATCTCTAAGGAAACCGAATTGCTATTGATGTTTGCCGCGCGTGCGCAACATGTAAATCGCATCATTGAACCTGCCCTGGCGCGAAATGAAGTGGTTATCTGCGATCGCTTTACCGATGCGAGCTTTGCCTATCAAGGAGGTGGTAGAGGGATTTCCAGGGAAAGGATAGAACAACTAAAAATTTGGGTGCAAGGTGATTTACAACCAGATTTGACCTTGTTACTGGACGCGCCCGTGGAGATCGGTTTAGCGAGAGCGGGAAGGCGAGGCGAGCCGGACAGATTCGAATCGGAAACGATTAGTTTTTTTGAATCAATTCGTCAGGAATATTTGTCTATGGCGAAAACAGAATCGAAACGAATTGCCGTCATAGACGCCACGCCTGACGCTGAAACAGTACAGCGTCAAATCCATGAAATCTTAAGGTCCAGGAATTATCTATGCTAAAGCCTTATCCCTGGCAGTCTGGCCAATGGCAACAAATACTGGCAGCTCATTCGCAAAAGCGTTTAAGTCATGCATTGTTATTAACCGGGCCAGAGGGTATCGGACTTGAGCAATTTGCTTATTCTCTGGCGGCCTTGCTTCTTTGCAAGGATAAACAAAACAATGTAGCGGCGTGTGGGAGCTGCAAATCCTGCATCTTGTTTCAGGCTGGTAATCATCCTGACCTGTTTGATATTCAGCCTGATGCACCTGGCAAACAAATAAAAGTGGACGCCATTCGACAATTGATAAATTACATCCACATGAAAAGTCAATATGCTGAATATAAAATGGCCATAATCAACCCTGCTGAGGCGATGAATAACAATGCAGCGAATGCTTTGTTGAAGACTCTGGAAGAACCGCCCGCAGAT
Source organism: Planctomycetota bacterium (assembly GCA_047638675.1). Classification (GTDB taxonomy): domain Bacteria; phylum Pseudomonadota; class Gammaproteobacteria; order Eutrophobiales; family Eutrophobiaceae; genus WLWS01. The sequence goes on from JBLIML010000031.1 coordinate 11,719, forward strand.
TCGTTGATAATATTGCTCAGTACGAAGTCGGCGCAGTTACCAGTGACCATTCGCAGTCGATGCCAACGCTTAAATTTTTCGGCCAACGATGACGAGACGACAGTAGTCTGGTTGCGATCGAAACTGAAAGATCAAGATATTGACGCCCTTGATCTGCTAACAATGGCGCAAGGAGCGCCCTTGAAGGCCCTGGAGCTTCTTGAGTCAGACAGCTTGCAACAACAGCAAAGTTTGTTGAATGATCTGGATACGCTCCGACAACGAGCATCTGATCCGGTAAAGATGGCGGAAAAATGGCTGGCACAAGACGGAACGCAGGTAATAATGTACCTGCTAAACTTCTTCGTCATCATGTCCCGATTAAAACTTGGGGCCTCTGCTAATAACTCTACTGTACACAGACACTTGCAACGAATGATAAAAGGATTAGACTTGGTACAACTCATCCACTGTCACAATGTGCTATTGCAACATTACCGTGGAATGACAGGCTCAATAAGCCTGAATAAACAGGGTTTGCTGGAAGATTTCATTATCCACTGGCAAACTACAGCAGATCAAACAAGAGGATAAATATCGGTGGCAGCTGGAGGTAGAGACCCAAGACAAGGGATATTATCCCTAACCATTCGCGACAAAAGCGCTTTGTATGCGTCTTATATGCCGTTCATAAAAAACGGAGGTTTATTCATTCCTACCGCTAAACCCTACAAACTCGGTGATGAAGTGTTCATGTTACTGACTTTGACCGATAGTAAAGAAAAATTGCCTGTTGCCGGACGAGTCGTCTGGATCACCCCCAAGGGATCACAGGGAAACAAGACGGCAGGAATTGGTGTTCAGTTTAGTGAATTAGACAAGGGTGCAACAAAAAACAAGATTGAAAACCAGTTGGCTGGTGCGTTGAAATCTGACCGCGCGACTCACACCATTTAATCCCCTTACAAAATAATCAGCCTGAAGCAAATTCGTTTTCTATTTATTCACATCACTTTTGATGTAAAAAACTCATGGCCGTATCTCTCGTTGACTCGCATTGTCATTTACCTTTAATCGAAGGTGCTGATGGAATCGATAGCATTCTCCTTCAGGCGAAGGCTTACGATGTAAGCCATATGCTTTGTGTCTGTGTTGAGCTGGAAGCTTATCCTGAGATCCTTGAGCTAGCCACCAGGTATAGCTGTATCTCCGCATCTGTCGGAGTCCACCCCAATACGAAAATGGAAGATGAGCCCAGTGTTGATGACCTGGTTGAACTCGCCAAGAATCCGGCCGTAGTGGCTATAGGAGAAACCGGGCTTGATTACTTTCGTAGCGAAGGCGAGCTGGAGTGGCAACGAGATCGTTTTCGTAACCATATCCGTGCAGCAAAACTAATCAACAAACCACTGATTATTCATTGTCGGGAAGCGAAAGACGATGTGATTAAACTATTGGAAGAAGAGGGTGCCGATGCAGTGGGCGGTGTTATGCACTGTTTTGTTGAAGATTGGGAAACCGCACAACGCGCCATGGCGCTGAATTTCCGAATATCCTTTTCAGGCATTGTCACATTCAAAAACGCAAAGCCGATAAAAGAAGTCGCCAAACAAGTGCCTCTTGAGATGTTGCTAGTAGAGACAGATTCTCCCTATCTCGCACCCGTTCCTTTTCGCGGTAAAATCAACCAGCCTGCATATGTAAAGCATGTTGCAGAACATATCGCTGAATTACGTGAAACTGATTATGAAGTAATTGCCGAAGCGAGTACAAATAATTTTTACAAATTATTTACTCACGCAATCCAATAGGATTGTTGCCAGACCCTTCGCTTAATAAAGCTCGTTGCTATACGCATTTTCGAGCAACGCTTCCGCTTCTTCAGTACTTGCAGTTAACTTGGCTTCTTCTTTGAATATTTCCCCGAAGGAAGGTAGTACACCTCGGGCGAGTTTGCTTTTCTCGTCCCAGAGCTTTGATCGAATCATCGCTTTACCACAATGAAAATAAGACTTGGTGATGTTAATCAGAAGACCTGTCTTTACCGGGTTTTTGCCTACCTGTGCAAATTTTAATAATTCCTGATCAGTAGTAATACTTGCTGAACCAGAAATCCTCAGGGTTTCTCTAACACCAGGGATCATAAAAATCAGGCCCATCTTAGGATTCTCTACAAGATTATGAAAAGATTCAGCCTTATTGTTACCAATACGATCGGGCATTACCAGGGTATGTTCGTCAATAACTTTCATAAAACCCGGAGCGTCACCCTTCGGTGAAATAGTAGGCTGACCATCGGAATCGGCGGTGGCAATACAGGCAAAAGGCGAAAGCTCAATAAACTGACGCTGATATTTATCCAGACTGTCAAGCATGCAGGCTACCGCTATACCCAGCGGTTCATCAAAATGTTGTTCCAGGGCATTAACGTCAGTGATAGTGTCGGTCATTATCGATCTCGCTTAGATTATGTGTGGCTTATAATAGTAGGAAGAACTGGCATATAATGCCAAAGTTGAAGTATAGCAAAACTACAAACAAACTCGCAGTGGGGATCTACAGTAAATGGAAGTCGGCACCGATTTAACCTTACTCAATAATCGTTTAGTGAGTATCTGCCGTGAAATGGGCGTGGCGATGATGAAGACCGCGTATTCGCCTGTTTTCAACGAAGGCTTCGATTTCGTCTGCGCGCTTTTCAATCGTGAAGGACGCATGATCTCCCAGGCGGAATACAACCCCTCGATGTTGGGTGCGGCACATTATACGGTTGACTGGGTACTTCAGGAGCTTGGTGTCGAGGCCTTTAAACCCGGTGATGTCTGGATCCATAACGACCCTTATCGTGGTGGCTGTCATCTACCCGAACACATGCTTATCAAAGGGGTTTTCAGTCACGGTGAACTGTTTGGCTTTGCCGCCAATATTGGGCATTTGGCGGAGATTGGTGGTAAGGCCGTAGGTGGTCTGCCGGGGGATGCGACTGATATTTATCAGGAAGGGCTACAATTACCACCCGTCAAACTCATGGATGGCGGCGAGCACGTAATGGATATCTGGAAGATTATGATGAGCAACCACCGTACGCCGAAGCTTACGTGGGGCGATATTCATGCCATGTTAGGCTCTCTGGCGATTGGTGAGAAACGTTTGCGTGCGTTGGTTGAGCAAGGTGGTGCAGAACGCATTGAGCGCGATTGTCTGGAACTTATTAGACGTTCAGAAAAATGGATGCGTGCAGAGATTGGCGATATTCCTAATGGCGAATATAAGTTTGAGGACTGGATGGAGAACGACGGTATTACTAATGAGCCCCGACGACTCCAGGTTGCCGTGACAGTACGTGACGATGAGATCATCGCGGATTTCAGCGGTACTGATCCACAAACACGCGGTCCTATCAATGCGACCTACGCCGTCACCGCGGCGGCGACCTATAACGCCGTCTTCCAATTGACGGATGCGAATATTCCTCGAAATGCCGGATGTAATCGACCTATCAAAATCATTGCGCCACCAGGCAGCATGGTAAATTCCAACCATCCCGCACCGGAAGTAGGCGGTAATTCAGAAACTCACTGTCGAATCATCGGCATTGTTATGGGGGCACTGGCCCAGGCGGTGCCGGAACGTGCAGCGGCGGCTGACGGTGCCACGGGCTGTAATTTTCTATTTGGCGGTATCCATCCAGACACGGGTACCTACTATGCTAACTATCATTTCGAGAACGTTGGCTGGGGTGCCGCGCCCGGACATGATGGTAACGATTCACAGTGCGCACCACTGGCCATAAGTCGCAATGTCCCCGTTGAGGTCTTCGAAACGCGCTATCCGATTATTGTTCGATCCTTTCGCTTGTGTCGCGACAGCGGTGGCGCTGGTGAACATCGGGGTGGTCTCGGTACCGAACGCATAATGGAAATCTGTGCCCCGGAAATTACAGTGAGTGCTCTTTTTGATCGTATGAAAATACCGCCATGGGGATTGAATAATGGTGGGACTGGGGGGACAAGCGAAATTGCAATCCAACGTCGAGGCGAGTCGGCGTTTCGACTTTTCGATGAAGTCTATGGCACGGTATCACCATCAAAATTTACCAATATTCTTGTCCATCAAGGTGATCTCATTCGCATCACCAGTTCAGGCGGCGGCGGTTACGGCTTTGCCTTTGCGCGACCCGCTGAGGCCGTGCTCGAAGATGTACGTAATCACTATGTCACCCCCTTGTCCGCACGCACTAAATACGGTGTCGTTGTCGAAGCTGACAATGGACTCTGGTCAGTAGACACTCAGGCCACCGCAGAATTGCGCAAGGAATTCTCTTGAGTCGTTGGGAAGATCGCGGCTTAGCCAACGCTTACATGGAGACAGGTGCCATACGCTGCGACTTATGTGGTAAGAGTATTGCACGCAAGGCCTGGGTTGTGGCACGAGATGAGGGTGAAAAACTTTTCTGCGAGCCAGATTGCGAACGTCTTTACGATGATTATTGGTTACCCAAATACGGCAGTATCAAAGAGACTGACGAGTGATAAAAATTGGCATTGATACTGGCGGTACGTTTACAGATTTGATCGCTGTCGATTCTGAATCCGGCAGTTGGTTTACAGCAAAAGTTCCTTCGAATCCGGCAGAACCCTTGAAAGCGATCCTGGCCGCCGTCGAACAAGCAGGCATCAATTTAAATGACAGCGCATCTCTTGTGCTTGGCACGACGGTTGGAACAAATGCCCTACTTGAACGCAAGGGTGCCAGGCTTGCTTATATTACGACAGCAGGATTTGAAGATGTCCCTTTTATTCAGCGTGGTAATCGCAAATTTCACTATGATCTGCATTGGATTAAACCACACCCTTTTGTAGCCCGCGCTGATTGTTTAGGGGTTGCAGAACGCATTGATTATCGTGGGCGCATTGATACACCTTTGCAGATGGCTGAGAATTTTGATCTTGAGAATGAATTGCAACGACGTATATCAAATGATGATTTACAGGCGGTCGCAGTGAGTTTGCTTTTCTCGTACCTGAATCCCGAACATGAACTTATGCTTGGCACATGGCTCGAAGAAAAATTTCCGGCTCTGGCTGTTTCGCTCTCACATCAAGTAGCGCCGGTCTGGCGTGAATATGAACGTGGCTTAACGACCATCGCTGATGCTTATCTAAAGCCTCTGCTGGCGGATTTTATTCATAGCGTCGATGCTGGTCTCCGAGAAAAGGGATTCAAGGGTAAATGGGCTTTAATGAAATCTAATGGCGGTATGCGCCTTGCCGAATCAGCTGCAGATGAGCCGGTTCAATTATTGCTTTCCGGGCTGGCTGGCGGCGTTATGGGTGGTAAGATTTTTGGATTACCCGTCGCTAATAATCTCATTACCTTGGACATAGGTGGCACAAGTTCCGATATCGCTGTCATCAGTGATGGTGAACAACGTTATTCCATGCAATACGAAGTCGAGTTCGGTCTGCCCTTGACCTTACCTACGATTGATGTCACCACCATCGGTGCCGGAGGCGGTTCTATTGCCTGGATAGATGGTGGTGGGTTTATGCGCGTGGGTCCTGCGAGCGCTGGTGCCGTACCTGGCCCGGCCTGCTATAAGCAGGGTGGGACGGAAGCGACAGTGACGGATGCCAATCTTGTACTTGGCCGACTTAACCCGGATTATTTTCTCGGTGGGCAGGTTCAACTTGAAACATCGCTTGCGCTCGATGCCGTGAGCAAACTCGGCGAGAAAATGGGCTTGAATTTGGCGCAGACAGCACTTGCTATTATCAATATCGCCAATGACAACATGATGAATGCAGTCCGTCTTCGTACTGTTGAGGTCGGCATTGATCCTGGCGGATATTCTCTGGTGGCCTTTGGTGGAGCCGGGGCTCTCCATGCCAGCGCGCTTGCACGTTTACTGGGTATTCAACAGGTGATTATTCCTCCCCATCCTGGTTTGTGTTCAGCCTTCGGCGCCCTGGCGGCCGATTTACGTTGCGATAAAGTATCGACCACCGCTTTTCGATCAGACACGGTCTCTTCAATCGAACTGGATCGACTGCTTCAACGTCTATCAAAAGAGTCTGAGGCTGAATTAATAGCACAAAACTATACTGGGCGTATTCACCTTAATGCAAAACTTGCGCTCCGCTATCAGGGGCAAAACTATGAGCATGATATCGAATTACCAAAAGGTCCTGTAAACGATACGGTGTTACAAGCAAGCTACCTAAAATTCAATAAACTCCACGACGAATTTTATGGCTACAACTTAAGTGGCGAGATAATTGAAATTGTCAATTTAACGGTGACGGCAATTGGTGCAAGCGATGTGCTATTACCAGCGTTTGTTTCAAGAGAGGAACTATCGGAGATTTCTGGTAGACAGGTCTATTATGGCGATGGGAAAATCTTTGACACCGCGGTGTATAGACGACATTCCTTGACTATCGGTCAATCATTATCTGGGCCGGCGATCATAGAGGAAGTGGATTCGACGACATTGCTTGAACCTGAAGATGCGTTAGTTGTTAGCGATAGCGGCGCATTGATAATAACAATTGGGCATTCAGGATAACTATGTAGTGTCAGGAGTAAAATGATAATGCATTCGGCAGATATAATTGTGATCGGTGCCGGCATCGCCGGTGTCTCCGCAGCATCAGAGCTCGCAGCTTCTGCCAGTGTGTTGGTCATCGAAATGGAACCTCAACCCGGGTATCACGCTACCGGGCGCTCGGCGGCTTTCTTTGCGCCCGCTTATGGTAATAAAGTGGTTCGCGGTATTACCGCAGCTAGTGAACACTTTTTTCGTTCACCACCTGAGGGTTTCAGCGATGTAGATTTGATTCGTCCCCGTGACTGTCTTTTTATCGCTCGTGAAGATCAGCAACAGCAGCTGGAAGAAATGCATGCTGATAATTCAGCACTGCAACTTTTGTCGGCTAATGATGTATCTCAGTGTGTTCCCATCTTAAGTAAACAGAAATTGTGCGGCGCCTTACGCGATAACTTCGGTGGAGATCTCGATGTAGATGCGGTATTACAAGGCTACTTGCGATTATTTCGTCGACGTGGCGGCACATTGCTAAATGGACAGGCTGTAAAAACAATGCAAAGGGTGAACGGCAGCTGGCGGATACATACCGACAAAGCGGAGTACACGGCGCCGATTATTATCAATGCCGCTGGCGCATGGGCGGATAATATTGCTGAAATTGCCGCTCTGGCTGCACTGGGTATTATCCCCAAACGTCGTACTGCACTTTTAATCGATGCGCCAGATGACATGGATATCAGCCAATGGCCATTGACAGTAGACGTTGATGAACAGTTTTATTTTAAGCCTGATGCTGGACAGTTATTGATATCACCTGCTGATGAAACGCCGAGTCCACCCTGCGATGCTCAGGCTGATGAGCTCGATGTAGCGGTTGCAGTGGACCGCTTCGAAAACGCGACTGGACTGGAGGTTCGGCATATCAATCATCGCTGGGCAGGTCTACGGAGCTTTGCGCCTGACAAGACTTTCGTCGTTGGCTTCGACCCGCGCTCAGAGGGTTTCTTCTGGCTAGCGGGACAGGGAGGCTACGGTGTACAAAGTGCGCCTGCCATGGCACAACTAACAACAGCATTAGTGACAGGCGCGCAACTCTCAAAAAAATTCGCCTCTGTTCTCGATTACAGAGATGCCGTGGCGCCACAACGCCTGTTAAACGAATCATAAAATGAGATAACGACAATGACATTGACCGTAATAAATGCAGAACTGACCCGCCAACTTTTACCTATGGCAGAGTGTATCGACGCTATGGCTTTAGCCATGGAGGCGGCCTCAGCAGGAAAGGTGTTCATTCCACCACGATCCACTGTGCCATTGACCGATGGTAGCGGAGTGTTTGTGCTAATGCCGGGCACATGCAAAGATATTAATTGCTATGGCGCGAAGATTATCAGCGCACACGCCCTTAACCCCGCACGCGCTTTGCCGTTAATACAAGGCTTCGTGACAATGTTTGATCATGATACTGGTGCGCCGATATGTATTGTCGAAGGTGCTGAAATCACCGCTATAAGGACTGCCGCCGCATCAGGCCTAGCCACTCGTCTGCTCGCTCGCGAAAATGTCTCGACATGCGGAATACTGGGTGCGGGTGTGCAGGCACGGACCCACATTGATGCCATGTGCGCAGTACGGCCTGTAAAAGAGATCATCGTATGGGGACGGGATTTTGCCAAAACACAACTTTTTGCTGAACAACAATCAGAACGTATAGGACGGGAGGTAGTCGCTACGCGTGATGCGGCTGAGGCCAGTGCCTGTGATCTGGTGTGTACCGTGACGGGTTCAGCCGAGCCTGTGATTCGAGGTGAGTGGGTACAAAAAGGTGCGCACATCAACCTGGCGGGTGCACACAATCTGGCTACGCGTGAAGCCGATACCGCACTGATTGTAAAATCTGCTATTTATATTGATCTAATGGAGTCGTTGATGAACGAAGGCGGCGATATTATGACCCCGATAGAGGAGGGCGCAATTACCCAGGATCACATTATTGGCGAAATCGGGAATTTGATTATGGGAAAAATTCCAGGACGTGTTAACGATGAACAGATCACGATATATAACTCCCTGGGTATGACGGCACAAGATTTGTTTGCCGCTCGACACGTCTATCAATCTGCGCAAAGCCAGGGGCTAGGTGTAAATATTGATTTCTAAATATTAGTTTTTACCTAAGGAAGATAAAAACATGAAAATAATTAGCCTTTTGTTGATCAGCATATGCATTCTTCCCTCCGTTTTGGCCGAACAAGTTAACACTAAAAAAATACTAATTATCGTCTCCAATAAGGTAGATATGGGCGATCCCGAAAAGCATGATGCCAGGAATAACCTTTGGGAAGTTGCGCCGCCGTATCATGTGTTTGTGTCACATGGTTACGAAGTAGATTTTTCCTCACCCAGTGGCGCACAGGTAGAGTTTTACATGGACCCAGTTGGTATTAGTAGCTACACCATTAAATATGAAGGCTTCCTGGATAAAGCCAATAGTTCATACAAACCTGAGCAAATCGATGCTAAGGAATATGCCGCTGTTTTTATTGGAGGTGGCTTCGGATCCTTGTTCGATGTTGCTGTAGACCAGAAGATGTTGTCTGTCATTGCAGAGATTTACGATAACGGAGGCATAGTTGGTGCTTGCGGTCACGGTTCCGGGGGATTCGCCAATGTAAAACTTGCTAATGGTGATTACATGGTCAAGAGTAAAAAGGTGGCAGGTTTCCCTAATTCAACGGAGAGATCAAAAGACTGGAGTAAACAAGGCACCTTGTTACCGTTTCTTGTGGAAGATAAATTGCGGGAAAATGGCGCTATTGTAATCAACAAGGAAAATATCAATGACAAACATGATGTCATTGTTGATCAAGGTATTGTTTCAACCATGTTCCTGCCATCTGCAGCACTTGTCGCAAAGGAAATGATTAAGCTAATTGAAAAATTATGATCCAGGCTAGCTGCCACTGTGGAAACGTAAAACTGAACGTAAATAATTTACCTTCCTCAATCACAAGTTGTAATTGTTCCATTTGTGATCGCTTAGGTAGTTTATGGGCTTATTACAAACCCGGGGAAGTCACCATCTCGTTTGACAAGGCACCGACAATCGCTTACCTATGGGGAGATCGTGAACTAGAATTTCATCATTGCGTCATTTGTGGCTGCACGACGCACTATGTGACAACAGACAAATGCGATGTAGAAAAGACAGCCGTAAACGCTCGTATGATGAAGCAGGAGTCGATTCTGGCTTTACCAATTCGATATTTTGATGGCGCTAAAATGCAAATGAAGGGGAACCAAGATGATTAACCAGCAATATATTTTTATTGATAAACGATAATAATTAATTGCAATACATTCATTTTCTAATTCTAATTATACTCTCTTATCTTCACTCAGAGGCACAGAGCATGGAAAATGAAAATCTAGCTAGAATCAAGCGTATAAGTGGGAAGTTTAGACTTCTATTTACTGTACTTCTCATCTTCATCCCCGTCATGATCTTGGCTTATTGGCTATTTTTTAATGATTTACCGGAAGGATTCACAAGCGAGCTTCCACCGCTTGTGATTTCAAATACTCTGGCATTATCAACACGCTTACTTGCTTTCATAGTCAGTTTGATACCTACAAGTATCGCAATTTATGGAATTTTCAATTTAAGAGAACTATTTACGCTTTATGAGAAAGGCATTATTTTTACGACAGCAAATGTAAAATGCATTCGTCGTCTCGGCTACGCACTTATCTATTGGACCTTCTCAAAAATTCCTTTTATGGCTTTAATCAGTATCGTTTTGAGTCATAACAATCCGCCGGGAGAACGGATGGTATCGATTGGATTTGGATCTACCGATTTTGTAACGCTAGTAACAGGCGCGATTGTATTGATTATTTCGTGGGTGATGAGTGAAGCATCCAAATTAGAAGATGAACAAGCACATACGGTGTAGATAATAATGGGAATCATAGTAAATCTGGATGTGATGCTTGCCAAACGCAAAATGCGATCCAATGAACTTGCTCAGCGTATTGACATTACAGAGCAAAATATATCGATCTTAAAAACAGGCAAGGCTAAAGCGATACGACTGTCAACCCTGAATGCAATTTGTAGAGAACTTGATTGTCAGCCGGGTGATATTCTGGAATATCAATCATAGCAAAATGAAATTTCTCAAAAGAGCAGGCTTCCTCTCGGTAATTGCTCTGCTTGCCAGCTGCACCAGTATGCCCATTAGTACCATGATAAAGATGTCAAGATATGATATCGAAGATTACTCCCGCATAGATCCCACTGTGGTACGCATGCGTATCACTTCAAATAGCGATGATCCGCTCGTAGTTGAAAAAACCAAATTAACAATACAATTAACCGAGAAAAACGGGAAGCAATCGAAATTAGGGGGTGCTCTACTTATTGAATCTGAGCAAGACCTGATACCAGAAAAAAGTTTCTTCTCCTTCGGATATCAGCCGGAACATGTTTATGTACTCAAACTTGATGAAGAAGGCGCATCATCATTCAGAGTAATGGGACAAATTATGAGGACGCACCTTGAAGAAAAAAGGAGTCTGGAAAAGCTTGGTGTAAAAGATGATAGAAAAGGAAGTCTAACTCTGGGTGCATCTTATGATTTTAGAGATAAAAAAGAAGCCACTTTGAGAATCGAATTATTATTTAACAAAAAAGATGATTATTTTGTGTTACTCAATAAAGTGAAATTTCCGCCGGAATTAAATAACTGACATTGCTCGGAGATACTACACGCTAGTCTTAGCATTAATTCCTTAAGAGGATCTCCTACTTAACCAGCTCATAACGATAAGATTCCAACATGGCAGCGAGTACACCGCTTGCCACGCGCGCCATACCTTTGATTGAAATGGTCTCTTCATTGGTGTGGATTTGATCGGCGCCCGTGCCAACGATGATCATTTCTTCGTCAAAACGTGCCTTGATATAATTGCCGTTAAATCCGCCGAATTGTTTTGCCGTAATATTGACGGCTTCGTTTCCTGTAGATTCAAAGCCTTTTTTCAACAGTCGAATACTCGCGGCATCTTCCGAAACCACATAGCCTTCGAGTTTAGGCGAATCACCGCCAGTAAAAACACACTCGACTTTGCTACGACCTTCGCTTGCTTTAGCGCATAGTCGCTTCATCGTGCTGGCGATTTCATCTACCATCTTTTGAGCTGCTGCGTGACCTTCCAGGTTTCGCATTTGCCAGGCTGCCGTCCAGTAAGGGGAGATAGTGTTGTATTGATAACTTGCGACAGGTTCGCCTTTAGCTGTTTCAAGCCCTTTGTTCAATCCGCAAGACGTGAAGTAGCTGTGCAAAACAACATTAGGGTGACCGGGTGGGTGAGCATTTGGCCGAAAGCCAGATTTTCGTAATATTTCAGCGCCCAAAGCACAGGCACTCACCGATTGCTTTTCATCAACTTCTGCTGGATGGCTGGTTTGAGTGGCAACGGTGAAATAACCGTTGTACATGCTTGGTGCTGCGCGACCGATTTCATTTTCGTTAGTGCCATCGATACTGACGAGTATGTCGCCCTTGAAAGCTTCTGCTTCCACAAGCTCGGCACCCACGGCAGAATCTTCCTCTGCCACCAGACCGACTATGCGAATATCGCCATGAGGTAGATTATGACTGGCAATCATGCGCAGAATTTCAGCCACAATGGCGATGCCTGCCTTATCATCTGCGCCTAGTGGCGTACCTGGAGCCGGCTTTATGATGTCGCCGTCTCGGGTGAATGTATCAAATGACAATTGGTTCGTGTCGAGATGAAACGACAAATTCCACGAAGGCGCGGAAATATTACCCGGGATGAAGGCAATGAGGTTGCCAGACTCGGGTGCCGTTTTACCACTATCACAATACACACTCGCTTTCCTCTCAGCACTTAACTTTTCAACTTTCGCAACTAGCAGATCGATCCTCGTCTCAATACCCAGCGGCTTTCCAACGATTTCCAAAATTTCTTTAGCTTTTTGAGTGTTGGCGGTTTCTCGACAGCTTTTTGAGGGTTGTTTGAGTAATTCCAGGAGAGTCCTTGCCAAATATTCGGCATCAACAAGTTTCTCTGCATCCACGGTATCTAATCTGTCGGGGGCGATCTGATAGCGATGTTCTTCTTTTTCAATTGAGCTTGCAGGGAACACCAGATTCTCTTCGGCTTGCACGATAACCGACGATGCAATAAGAAAAACATAGATGAGTAGTGACTTATAACAGCTTGATATTTTCATGATGAATTCAAATGTTAGAAGATAAGATTTCAAGCGCTTTATCTATTTTAGTTTGCGGTGTATAAAAATGTGGCGAGAAGCGAATACCGCCAAAGCGATGAGCGCATATTACACGATTACGCATGAGTTTCGCGTGCAATTCTTTATGGTCAGTTTTCGCGAGTTTGAATGTGACAATGCCTGCAAGTTTGTCGTTATCGGTGTTGGTGAGCAGTTCCATGCCATCAATTTGACCAAGTTTTTGAAGTAGACCTGCAGTTTTTTTGACGATCTCCGCTTCAATTTCTGGCATACCGATTTCTTCGATTAGTGACAGACTCGCTGATAGCGCGAATGTGCCGAGCATATTTGGACTACCGCATTCAAAGCGTTTGGCGCTATCTGCGCTTTCCCAATCCGCTCTGTCATAGTCGCCCGCATGCTTCACCATATGCCAGCCATACTGATACAGTTTAAGTTGATCTCGAATGTCGCTTCTACAGTAGAACAGGGCGATGCCTTCTGGTCCCAACATCCACTTGTGCGCATCAGCCATGGCAAAATCAGCCTGTATTTTCTGCACATCAAATTGATGTGCGCCAATACTTTGTATGGCATCAACGCAATATAAAATGTCGTTTTCTCGACAATATCTCCCCAACTTTTCCAAATCCAGACGCAAGCCACTACCGTATTGAACTGAACTGATGCTCATCACACGCGTACCTTTGTTACAGGCCTCGATTAATGCGTCTTCGGGGCAGCTGCCTTGAATGGGTACCTGAATCAGAGAGACGCCGTGTTCTCGCTGCGCCTCCCAGGGAAAGCGGTTAGAAGGAAATTCTTCATTCGTGCTAACTACATTATCTCCCATCTTCCAGTCAATACCACAGGCCACCACGGAAAGCGCTTCTGAAGTGTTTTTCAAGAGGGCAATATCATCGACTGAAGGGGCATTTATTAGTGTCCGCAATTGCGAGCGTAACAACATTTCTCTGGCGGACCACTTTTTGTAGTTTTCTGCGCCAGTAACGGAATTCTCCTGAGCAAATTGGCTCACCGCCTCGCTAGTGCGTCGTGGCCAGGGAGAGACCGCCGCATGATTGAGATAAATAAGTCCTTCTTCCTGGGGAAATTCATATTCAATTAGAGATTGACTGATCATTAAATTGATTCTTATATTGAGCCTGCAGTTATCATACCGTATCTCAGCGCAACTGACGTAATTGAACATATGACGAAATATCAAGCTGTAAAGAAGAGCAAAACGCTTAAACAGGATGTTCGCGGTTTACAATATGCTGTACACACCTGGGGTAAGCCTGAGGCAAAACCATTATTCTTACTTCACGGTTGGGCAGATACGGGACGTAGCTTTCAGTTTGTCGCTGATGCGCTATCTGATGAGTGGTTTATCATTGCGCCCGATTGGCGTGGCTTTGGCGATTCGCAGTGGAATCTACAAGGTTATTGGTTCCCGGACTACCTGGCAGATCTGGATACTCTGGTCGATCGTTACAGTCCAGATAAACAAGCACGATTAGTCGGACATAGTATGGGAGGCAATGTTGCCTGCCTTTATGCAGGTAGTCGTCCGGATCGTGTGTCGCATCTTGTCAGTATGGATGTGTTTGGATTACCCGAGACAAGCCCGGAAGATGCGCCTATACGATATGAAAAATGGTTGGACCAGATAAAAAAACCATCTTCTTTTTCAAATTACAACGACCTTGAACAGCTTATTGAACATATTAATAAACTGGCACCGGGGATAAGTACAGCACGCGCTGAGTTTATTGCAGAAACCTGGTGTAAGGTTTCGATTGATGGAAAGAAATATAAGATTAAGGCTGACCCTGCCCATAAAAGAGTCAACCCAATCTTGTATCGTCGGGAGGAAGCGCGCGCTTGCTGGAATAAGATCGCTGCGCGTACATTGCTGATATTTGGTCAAGACTCCCGTTTTTGTAAAAGTTATTATGAAGAGGGGTATAAAGAAGAATGTAGCGAATGTTTTAGTGACTTAACAGAGAAAATTATTGCTGGCGCCGGGCATATGGTGCATATGCAGCAAGCTGAAAAAGTAGGGGAGATATTGCAGGAATTCCTGGATAAATAAGAAAGTATGTTCCCGAGCACGGGATAAAGGTAGTATTCAACTACAAATTCAGGCGATCACATTGAGTTTCTCTAATTTATGAAAAATCACATTCGCTAATATGGCAACTAAAATATCGCACGAGACATGGTCATCGACCACGCTTTTTGTTTTGTCTGCTGTAGGTAGCGCGGTAGGTCTGGGCAATATCTGGCGATTTCCCTATCTCGCTGGAGAAAATGGCGGTGGTGCCTTTGTCATCATCTACTTGCTCTGCATCACTTTTGTTGCACTCCCCATACTTATTGGTGAAATCATGCTGGGTCGTATGGGCAAACAAAGTCCGATCAACACCATGCGTAATCTGGCTATTAAATACGGGAAATCACCACTTTGGGGTTTGACAGGCTGGCTCGCCATATTCATCGCCTTCGTTGTGATGACATTTTATAGCGTGGTTGCAGGTTGGGCTTTGGATTTCAGTCTGAAGTCGGCTACAGGTGTCTTCCATGATTTGGGAAAGGAGCAAACTCAGGCTATTTTTGATGAACTGCTTGCCAGTCCCTGGCGGCTGATAATGTGGCACACGTTATTTACTGCCCTGACTGTTTATATTGTTTCACGAGGTCTGCATAAAGGTATTGAAAAAGCCATTAAGTGGTTAATGCCAGCGCTCTTCACTATTCTCATCGGCATGGTGATCTACTCAATGGTCGCTGCTGATTTTGTCGCCGGGCTTATGTTTTTATTAAAGCCGGATTTCTCCAAGGTCAGCACAGACACTTTTATGCTGGCCTCCAGTCAGGCCTTTTTCTCAGTCACAATAGGTGCCGGTGCGATGATGATCTATGGCGCCTATTTACCGGAAGGTGTCTCTATACCAAAAACCACGGCCATCATCGTCTATGCTGATGCCGCCGTCGCTATTTTGGCAGGACTTGCCATTTTCCCTATAGTATTCACTTACGGTTTAAGTCCTGACGGAGGTCCCGGCCTTGTGTTTGTTACCTTGCCCATTGCCTTTGGACAAATGTTTGGCGGAAGTATCATAGGCACGGCCTTCTTTATCTTGCTGGCGATTGCCGCGTTAACGTCCTTAATTGCAACTCTGGAACCTATCGTTGCATGGGCAGAAGAAAACAGAGGGATAAAACGCAATACCACCACGATGGTAATTGGTTTTACCGCCTGGATTTTGGGTTTTGGCTCCGTCTTGTCCTTTAATCATTTAGCGGATTTTTATCCCCTTGATTTTTTGCCTTTCATGGAAGGTAAAACAATATTTGACGCCAGCGAATATTTATCTATAACTGTATTGCTACCCATTAGCGGTTTGCTAGTGGCCTTATTTGCCGGCTGGATCGTTCCCAATAATATTGCCCTAAGTGAATTGGGAATAAAATCAAAAATCCT
>JBLIML010000032.1:0-27197 GCA_047638675.1 Planctomycetota bacterium
GCTACAGACCAACAAACAGCTGCTGCCAAACGTGGTGCGTTACTGAATAACTCGATAATACGTTCGGGTACAATCGTGAATACAGTGAGCTCGGTTAAGGTCCTGACCGAATATTCCGCCCGTTTGAATACCGCTGTATAAAGCCCGATAAAATCACCACGCAATAAAAAACTCAGGATTTGCTGGCGACCGTCAGCTAATAACACATAACCGTAGGCCCATCCATCCTGAATGAGAAAGGTATTAGAATATTCTTCATTAATATGGACTAGTTCAGTATCGGCCGGGATAACTTCGCATCGATCCTGCAAGGCCATCAACACCGCACGTTCTTCATCAGTAAGCTCCAGTAAAAGGGAGAATTTTTTCAGTAGTGGATTTGATGGATCATTCAAGACAGACACTCCAATAAAAGAAGCTCGCCAAAGTAAGACTAGCTGTATCCTGTAACAAGCTAAATCCTAACATAGCTTAAGATATTCCAGCTCGAAATTTCTAGCATTGAGCGTCGACGTCAAATAAAAACAATATCACGCTCAGCCTAACACTATGATTGCTATGGTTTAATAAGTTAGATGGGCTTGACAAGTATGCCGGAATAACTTCGCCCGCTTGACTAGATTGGTGAGATTGTTAAGACAAGCAAAAGGAGAATAAACCAATACAGGAAAGCAACCGTTATTGATAAGCTTACCTGGCTCATCCTCAATAACCTGCCTCTAAACCGCTTGTTCCAATGCCCCAGGCTATTCTCGATTAAAGACTATGCCTATCACTAACAACAGACCAAAAAATGCAGCACCGAAAAACAAGACCAGTGCCAATACTGGATAGCCGAATAAAGTCCGCCTGGTTTCCATATTCATTAACAAGGCGCCTCGATGATGAGAGCAGGCAGTGCCAGCCAAACAGTCATACGATTAGCCACTTTTCCAAGAGTATGCAACCATCTAGTCTGATCGATTGCATCTACACGGAGCTGAAACTGATTTTGGGCGAGTTGGTCAATGATACGGTTTATCCGTTTCGGTAACTCTGCGAACAAGTCCTACACTTCCAGCGATGTTGCCAGAATCCTGCCGCTTTTTAAACGTTGCCTGGTCTGGCGTTTGAGGATATAGAAGATATGTCTCTCGATGAGCGGGACTGGATTAAATTCTGGTGATAGTTCGTCCATAATTAAATCAAGATAGAGAAAAGTCCTGACAAGCAATACCAGCTCCGGCGCCGGGCTAATATGGTCGCCCATGGCAATGCGTGCCAGTTCCAGGATCACCCGTCCCGCTTTCCAATATACTCCAACCGGTCGGCGGGTCTGAGCGATCAGGGCTTCCGTTTGCCGCTACCGGATCAGACAGCTCGGTTTTCTCCAGTAGTACATTCTTTTCCAGCTCC
This sequence comes from Planctomycetota bacterium, assembly GCA_047638675.1. GTDB lineage: Bacteria > Pseudomonadota > Gammaproteobacteria > Eutrophobiales > Eutrophobiaceae > WLWS01. The sequence continues at coordinate 1,396 of JBLIML010000032.1, forward strand.
GGCGGTTTACTTAAAATAGTTTTTCCATGTCTTATTAATAACCACAAGATTGTTTGATAGCGTTTCAATTGCTCAGTGCTGAAAATATCATTGTTCACTGACCACTCCGATTGCGGATGACACCATAATGCATCGATCGTGCAAGCATGCCTGGATGTTTTTTAAATCAAACTATCTTAAAGAGAGGATCACCTGAGGAACACCGCTTATTCCGTCTAACATATGTTAATACGCCACCACGTGGGATTTGTTAGCATGTATTACATCATTTCCGTATCTTTCAAACGTTGTAATTAACCTAGCAGGATATAGCTATTACATAAACAAAGATAATTTATATTTATGAGGATCCGAGTATTTCCTGTTTTGTGGGCGTATTGGTCTATGATCTTTAACTTTGGTTATTGTTATCTAATTTGCCTGAGCGCTATATTGATAACAAGCTTCTCTCTTTGAGAATGTTGGCAGGAAAGATGAAAGCAATTTCTGGTGCGATAAAAGACAACACAATGGAATAACATTATGAGATTTGAAACTGAAAAAAACGAGGTGAATTGTATCCGTGTGCTTGATGAAAAAGACAGTAGCAAAGAAACTCTCGTGGCGACATTCGATGCACATCTAGATGAAGTCGCTCCCCATATTATGGCCTCCCTCTCCGCAGCGGAACAACAACAATTGATGCATTGGTTAAACGACCGCAATGTGCTTCGGGAGAAGTCAATCAAGAAAATAATTTTATGTGCCTTGCCAGGGTTGCTTGATGAAGCGAGTAGCGCCATTGACAAATTACCTGCTATCCCCGTTGAGCTACACAAGGAGATTTCTTTGGCGATCGGATTGTTCAACGACAGGCTTGTGGCAAATAGAGATGGTATTTCTGAAAATGAATACAATCCAGAACTTAAACACATGACGTCCTCCGACGTGCTGCCGGAGATACTGGGTATACTCAAAAAAAACCTCTAACAGGCCTGTTGGAGTGCCAGGGAAATTATATATCACTGACTGTGTTTCCTGCCGATATCCAATATCCAGACGAGAACCCCACTATGCCTTTTTTACATCCCGACCTTGTAAGAACCGATGATGGCCAAATTTATCAAGAGAACCGGTTTTATTATTAAATAGAGAAATCCACCCTGGTCAGTGATACGGTCGAGTTTAATGCTGACTTCATGAAAACCGAAAAATATTAGGAATTGTTGAACAACCTGACAGCATACTCAATGAATGATAACTCAAAAAATGTGTTGCAACGTGGCTTTGAAAATATACACGATCCTTTTTCAAGCTTTATCCGCGCGCAGACAACAACCAGTTGGTTTCTTCTGCTGGCTACGATCGTAGCTCTGTGGTGGGCTAACTCAGATTATTATTCTACCTACCAGAATCTGACACATACATCGATTGGATTTTTTCTGGGTGATTTTAAACTGGAAGCTTCTCTCAAACACATCGTCAATGATGTGTTAATGGTCATATTTTTCTTCCTTCTTGGGCTGGAGATAAAACGAGAAGTATGCGCCGGAGATCTCGCTCGGCCAGAACATCGACGCATGCTAATTCTTTGCGCCATAGGCGGAATGGTTTGTCCAGCGGCAATCTATTCATTGTTCAACTGGTCACATGATTCACAGATTGGATGGGGCATACCAATGGCAACCGATACCGCGTTTGCCCTGGGCGTACTCACTATCGTAAGAAAACACATCCCTGGCAGTCTATTGGCTTTTCTCGTAGGCCTCGCTATCGTGGACGATGTAGGCGCTATATTGGTCATTGCAATATTTTATACTCAGGATTTATCCATATTGCATCTATTAAGCGCATTTGCTCTTATTGCATTTTTGGCATTAGGCAATTACGCAGGTGTGCGCCAACCATATTTCTATATTATCGTCGGAATAGCAATCTGGTGGATGATGCTCAAGTCCGGCGTTCACCCTACGTTTGCCGGTGTCGCAATTGCTTTGACTGTACCGGCACGTCCAACGTTATCGTCGGAAAAACTACTCAATAGAGCAAAGACAATAGTCAACTCAATGCAGAAAAAGTCAAAACCTGTCGATGTTCTCGGCAGTCGTACGGATCATGAACAGGTGCTAGAGATGCGTAATTTTGCAGAGCGTGCCAGCACACCACTGCGTCGCTGGGAAGATGCGTTGGAATTACCCGTCGCTCTATTTATCTTACCCTTGTTTGTGCTGACTAATGCCGGCGTACCCATCAGCTTGAACTCGTTTGTTGAAAGCCTTCAACATCCAACCGGATTAGGCATCATTACTGGACTTGTCCTCGGAAAATTTGTCGGCATCTCCGGTGCGTGCTGGCTGGGTCTGCGCTACAAAATTGGCTGTTTACCCGAGGGTGTTAATCTTCAACATGTCATTGGCGTCTCACTCATAGCCGGGATAGGGTTTACTATGTCTACATTTATCGCCACGTTGGGCTTTGATTCCCAACCAGTACATCTCCAAAGTGCAAAATCATCGATTCTGGTGGCATCATTAATTTCTGCAATCCTCGGCGTGTTGTATATTCGATTTGTTGCTACAAAGAAACATAATACGTCAACTAATTCGACGTCAAAAAGCGGCGCTTATTAGTTCAAAAGTTATTTTGATACCTGCATCACAATGAAACAGATTTTCAAAGTTTAAGTAGAGTTTCCAAAGTAAACGTAAGAATAACTCACTTACATAGGGTGGAAACACATAAGGAAATTACGATTAAAATTTTAGTGCTACTGGTTATCTTAGTAGACTAATTTGGCTTGCCCCAGGTTCTGCGTACACCCGATTAAGTTAATGTAGCTTGTTCTTCATAGTCCATCGGACTCACATACCTCAAGGTAGAGTGCCGACGCCTCAGATTATAAAACCGTTCGATGTAATCAAACACATCCGTTCTAGCTTCATTCCGATTTTGGCAGGTACTCTGATAAACGCGTTCCGTTTTCAGGCTCGAGAAGAAACTTTCCATTACCGCATTGTCCAAACAGTCACCACGGCGACTTAGACTGCACTCGATATTATGAATCTTTCTCAATCTCTGGCACAGATCACTTGTATATTGACTGTCCTGATCTGAGTGATGTAATAGTTCGACGCTCGGTCCACGACCTACAACTCAAGCGCCATGCCAGGCAGCGGCTGGAGAATGGAAGAGTGTTTGCTTCAGGTCTTGAAGCACAGGATTACCTGCAGAAATGCCCAATGACTCAATCGAATATTTGATTAGCTTGCGCAAAACAAGTTTAGTGTGAAAGTAGAGGCTATTGATGAAACCCGCTTTCAGCAAAGAATGGAGATAATGGCAATTCGAATTACCGTTGCCATAGCGCTGTCTTCGCCTAATATCGGGGGACCCTGTTAATAAACATAGATACCAGGCTGACGCTGTCTAGTAGCCAGTGTTTGCCATTGTATTGATCCCTGGCGCTGCATTTCCTGGCCTCATATTGGTGATAGGTATTTTGTACAACCGTGAGTGAATACGAGGTCTGATTTTAGACCCTGGCGTGAATCATTCAAGTGTATTCAGCCACCTGCTAAGAAACATTTTTCCTGCCTTCGTTAAATATACTCGTTTCTTGCGCAAATTTAATGGGTCGTTACGCAGTTCAAGCAAACCAGGACCCTGCATTTTTCGGGAAGTCATATTACTCAAATCAGCGAGATTCCTGGAAAGGGCAGTCACAGATGTATGCTCGAGTTTTTGCAGCAGTTCATTCTGACTCAAACCTTCATGCAAGCAAACATTGATCAGGATAACAACTCTCTGTGCCGTAATATCATGATCAATTTCGGTTCTTGCAAAGCCAAGAAACTCAATAATTTTTGCCAGTTTTCTCACATCCCGCGAAGACAGTGTTAAGTCATTCATATCATTATCTATATCAATATATTTGCAATATCGCAACTATTGCTATATCATATATCAATAATTTAACAAATACGAGGGTTTATGTCACAAGCAATAAAAAAACCAACGATACATCTGAATCCGAATATTCAGTGGCGAGAAAAAGACCGGAACGTCATTAAAATTATGTTTTCCAGCAAGTTAGATGACAAGCTCGCTAAGCTCAATACAAACAACAAAACCGACACTGACAATATATCCAGTATCCATGACCTCACAATTAGCCAGTATCCGGAATTATTTCCGGACATGGTTAACTAGTCAAAAAAAATCTTATCTTCAACCTGCTAGTAAGCAGGTAACAGTAGATTACCCCGAATGCGCTTGCCGACATTCGTTGACATCCAGACGGTTTTGTCGGAATTGATACAACATCATTTCACTTCAAGTACCCGCAGTTAGCAGGAAAGATAGCAGCAACGCATAGAAGTACACACATATTTCACAAGGAGATAAATTATGACACAGACAGTCTTAAAAAATCAGACAAGCGATTTGAAACCCAGGCTTGACCTGATCAAATCCGACAGGAAATTATTAGCCGATGCATTGGCTACTGAACTTGCAGATACCTACCGCTTATTAATCAATACGCAGGGTATTCATTGGAACGCACAAGGTCCGTTGTTTTACAGCATTCACAGTTTGACAGAAAAGCAGTACCAGGGTCTTTTTGTTGCTATTGATGACATTGCGGAACGTATTCGGGCGCTTGGATTTCCGGCACCACAATCGTTGACACAGTTCGAGCAGTTGGCATCAGTCAGTGATCTCGTTGTGAATGGTGAACTGCGAGAGCAGATTCTCCAGTTAGTCAACATTAATGAAACGATCGCCAACCATATGCGCGATACGGTTAAATTTGCTGGCAGCCTTGGTGATTACAGGACCGCAGACCTGCTGACCCAGCGTATTGGAGAACATGAGCAGAATGTCTGGATGTTGAGAGCAACTGTCGCGTCGTGATCACACTCATTGGGGTATGACGAAACTGTCATGCCCCACCTTTCCCATCCAGGACAGAGAGACAAAATGCAAAACACTAGTGGTAAAGACACAGCAAAATTTGCCATCAATCAATTGATAAGATCCGATATACAGACTCAAAAACTGGATGCCGGTCTCGAATTGCAGCGCATTGCGTTAGATGTCATTAATCGCCCCAAAATGAGACAGCGATTTGCACAGGCAGCACTGCTGGCACTCGCGAATGAGTTTATAAAATTCAGTAATGGAAGAAGCAGGCAAATAAGGGTACTCAAACAGAATCTTGAAGTGATGGGCTTACTTGGCAGGGATGCTTTGCCCCAGTTGAATGTTCTTATTCGAACATGGATAAAACTTATAGAGAAGAATTCAAGTTCAAAACAGGCTTTACAACAAGATATTGAACATGCGTTTGAAAGGATTTACGACGATTCTTTTTCGTATATACAAAATATTATTCACAAGCCGAATTTGAATGTCCAGAAAAGAACCGATGCAATCAAACACCTGGGTGCTTTCCTGCACTTTTGGGCAGTGCTGAATTACAACGACAAGATCTGTAAAAAAATTGTAGCTGAATTAATCTTCGTTACAGAGAATGATCCCTCATCTCTTGTCATAGCGGAGTCGATCAATGCTCTTGCATATCTTGAGGAGTCAGTCATTCTCGCTGATGACAGGCAGAGGTTTAAGCTTGTGCTTTGTTTGATCAGGAAATTGAATGACAAACGTCACGCGCAATATCGTGGTCGCCGTGCACTCCTGCGCAATACGATAAACAGACAACTGAGAAAATTTCAATATGGTATGCACAATAACCTGGATCGCCTTCTACGATTCTATATCAAAGAAACTGAGCTTTTTGCCACGGCTGAGAACAGGATAGACTTTTTTAAGTATTTTAATGGTGTGATACGCTCTGTGATTAAATCGCCCGGCGGACACAGGTTAAAGAGAAAATACGTGGCAAGCGTTACAAACCGGTTGGAGAGAATGAAACATCAGGAAAGTGAAAAAAAAGTTCGCCTGCAATTGAGCAGGGCGAGGTCAAACCTGTTGAAGTTGTTATAATACGCCTATTGGAAGGGCAGATAACTTATACATCTATTTCCACCACATACTCACTGCCGCATTGATCAATAAAATGAATCTGTGTGTTTTCTGAATTATTGCCTTTCCTGGCGGATTTTCAGAGCTCGTCGAGCAACCCTGCAAGGAAATCGGTCATGATGGACACAAAATGTAACCGGATTGACATGGATGAAGCTCGCAAAACCGTGATTTTCAGTTGAGATTAAGTAAGTTACCAGGAAGCATGTGAGCAAGACCGTTGCCGGGTTGTTCCGGTACTGGGTTTCACTGGAGCAGATGTTTCAGAATTTTGCGCCCACCAGTAAATTGCGCCCACCAGGCATATTTTCCGATACGTTGGAATTAGATTTGCGGTAAGACGAAGTAGGCAAGTAGTGAAGCTGTCCTTGGTATATTCATAATTGGATCACAATTGCTTGCTTGTACTGAATGTTGATTAGAGTTGTTTGCTCTTCTCTATCTGAGTTCAACCGCGCGCTGCAGGGCTGCATTTACCGTGGTGGTCATTAGTGTCTCCATGGCGTTATTTTCTCGCAGTACTGCCAAGCCTGCTGCGGTAGTGCCTTGAGGACTGGTTACAGAATCCCGCAATGATGCCAGGCTATCAGATTTACGCTTTGCAAGCTCAACAGCACCTTCCATAGTAGCCAGTACTAACTCACGAGCAACTGTCGGATTCATACCAAGCTGGGTAGTCGCTTCAATCCAGCTGCGTATTATTTCGAAACCATAGCCGGTGCCGCTGCCAGCAACGGCGGTCACTTTGTCTAGTTCTTCTTCGCTCTTGACCTGTAAGCCGAAGCCAGTGACTGAGGTTAATGTCTTTGCCATCGTGATGTGTTTTTGATCTGTATACTCATTCGGATAGAACGCTGTAACTCCTTTACCTATTTCTGCGGGTAAGTTTGGCATCATTCTAACAATAGGCACATGGCCTGCGATTTTCTCAAGCGACTGTATCGAGAAACCTGCAGCAATAGAAAACAGACATCCACCGCTTTCCAGAAAAGGCAAATAGGTAGGCAAGAGTTTTGGAATTACCTGCGGCTTTGCGGCGATGACCACATTACCAAAGGACTGTCCTGCTAATTCTTCAAGTGAAGTATGCAAGCGTACATTATTTGGCACCGACTCGGCATCAGCATAGGGATCAATTGCTGAAATGCCAAATTCCGTATTGCTTGCCCAACGATTGGCCAGTGCGCTACCCATTTTTCCATATCCTACGATAAGAAGTGACATTGTTTCTCCATGTTAGAAACTGTTGACTTTAGTTAGTACTTTGCAGGTCGCGAAAAACTGAACAGCATGCTGAACGCAAAAGTTAATACAAAGGAAAGTGATAGAGAGCGACTGAATCAACCTGGCCGAGCATGCTGCAGTTTGAATACATACGGTGGACATGCTAACATAGCGTTATCTTTAAGTCTAAAGTCGTCCGCGTTCCAAAATAAAACTACTTCTTAGTTAATCTAAACAATAGTTGAACGATTGTTTTGTATTCGTGCGCAAAAAATAATGAAAAACAAAATGAGGCTACAGAAATATCTTAAAGTGTAATTATAAATTCTTTATCCAAAAAACGGACTACTAAACATGCATTCGGTAATCGAATCAAACATAGTTTCATTCAACAAGATTATTCAAAGCAAACCAAGAGTTGTTGTAAAAGTCGGCTCAAGTCTTCTCGCTAACGGCGACAACCTGACTCCACGCTACGCGTTTATTCATGGACTATTGAGCGACATCGCCATGCTGCATGACAAAGGTTATGAGGTAGTTCTTACTTCTTCTGGTTCCGTGGCACTGGGTCTCAATTGCATTAACTCCACTCCCGAAACAGCATCGATTAAAGACAAGCAAGCCGCCGCGGCGTGCGGTCAGCCTATCCTTATGCATGCTTACAAACAGGTCGCATTGGAATATGGGTTCGATATCGCGCAGGTATTAGTTACAGTGGATGATTTGGAGAACATGAAACGCTTTCTAAATACCAAAAACACCATTAACAAACTTCTATCTCGGGGTGTTATGCCCATCGTCAATGAAAATGACACCGTTACAACTCAAGAGCTGCGAGTCGGCGACAACGACAGGCTCGCCGCGAGGGTCTCGCAAATGGTTCAAGCGGAAAATCTGACAATCCTGACGTGTGTCGATGGATTATATGATCGAGAGCCTTCTCTTCCAGGCGCCAAACTAGTTCCAGCACTGGATAATGTCAGTGAATACCTGGAGGTAGCTTCCGGTACTAGTTTTTTAGGTAGCGGCGGTATGTTAACCAAACTACAGGCTGCCAATATGGCACAGAATGCCGGTTGTACTACCTATATTGCTCGAGGCACGCTCGAAGCACCTGTATCTTCGCTCCTCCTGGGCAAAGCCAGGGGAACGCTCTGTAAGGCACATACTTCTCCTGCATCTTTTTGGCGCGTGTGGCTCACAGATAGATTGCAGATGGCGGGTAGTCTCATCATTCGACAAGAGGCGGCCGATGCATTAGTTGAAGGCAAAACATCAATCAGCTGCTATGACGTTGTTTCCACCCATAGCTCATTTCAAAAAGCCGATGTGCTCCATATTTATGATGAAAAAGGTATTGAGCGAGCACGAGGCTTATGTAATTTCTCCTCGGATGAACTGGCTATTATTGCTAAACACCCTGATGCAAAAGTAGAAGATTTACTGGGTTACCGCGCGTCTCCCAAATTGATCAGTGCGGAAAATTGGGCACAATTAGCGATCAGGCACATTCCCTGGAAGCAACCTGAAAGAGAAGTGCGGCAAGATACCATTCAGCCTGACGTTCTGTTTGAATAAATCTGTAAGCAAAATCAGAAAAAAGAGAGAGCTAAACACTCTTAATCAAAGCTAAATGCAGCGGCGCGTTGGCTTATAATGAACGATCACACAAAAACATTGGGGTTTAGAACACCGGAAAGTAAACTGAAAGAGTGTGTTGCGTTGACCGGTTGAGACCGCCACCCAAAACAGATATTCATAATAAATAATATAAAATGAACTATCACTTTAATCTAGAAGATGTGAGTCAGGTTGCCATAGGTGCTTTTGCATTAGGTGTGCCAATCTCTTTCTCGGAGGAAGCATGGAAGCTTGGAGTAACTCTTCCTGCGTTTAATTTGGCAATCATATTTAGTTTGTCAGTTATTTTTCTATCGTTCTTTGCCTATCAAAGTGTTTTCCAGGGCAATATCAAACACAGAGTTCCTATATTTGTGTTCAGAATAGTTGTTGCTTATACGATTGCAGCGATTATTGTTGCATTAATACTTTTATCTCTTGATAAATTTCCTTTGTTTACAGATCCCTCTATCGCCTTCAAAAGGCTAGTCGTAATCACAATGCCAGCATCCATGGGGGCAATTATTGTTGATAGTTTCGATAAAGAATAATTGTTTTATACACTAAAGCAATCACCGATTTTGGATGAAAATAAACAAGGTGACCTCATGAATAAAAACGAAGATAGGACACCGCATTATCGTAAAGATAGCCTGACATTGGTCGGCGCAGTTGCACTTGGCACCGGCGTGATGATTGGCGCAGGTATATTTGCCTTGACTGGTCAGATGGCCCAGATGACCGGGAGCCTTTTCCCCCTGGCTTTTCTTTCGGCTGCGGTGATTGTCTCATTCAGTGCATACTCTTACGTCAAGATGTCGAATGCGTATCCTTCGGCCGGCGGGATTGCCATGTACCTGAAAAAGGCTTATGGCAGCACCGTGACCACAGCCTTTCATTCTCTGTTGATGTATTTTTCCATGGTGATTGCCCAGAGTTTTCTGGCACGTACATTTGGTGCTTATACATTACAGCTGTTTGACATCGACGATTCCAGCTTGCTGGTGCCAACACTGGGTGTAGGGTTGTTGCTGGTGGCTTTTCTGATCAACCTCTCTGCAAACCGTATGATTGAGGGTGTAGCGTCGGTTCTCGGCTTTATCAAGATTGGTGGCATCATTTTGTTTGGCGTCGTCGGCGTAATGGTGGCCGATAAGGTGGAAGTAAATTTCTCAACAGCGGTTCCTGACGCCTCAATGACTGGCTTTATCGGCGCAACGGCGCTCGGTATCCTGGCCTTTAAGGGTTTCACCACGATTACCAACAGTGGCTCGGAGTTGAAAGACCCGCACCAAAATGTGGGCAGAGCCATCATGATCTCCATCGCTCTTTGTGTTGTAATTTATACACTGGTGGGTTTTTCTGTCGCAAGTAATCTGTCACTTCAGGAAATTATCGAAACAAGAAATTACTCGCTGGCCGCAGCCGCAAGGCCTGCACTGGGCGAATACGCCGTCTGGTTTACGGTTGTTCTGGCCATGTTGGCAACAGCAGGCGGCATCATCGCCAGCATATTTGCGGTTTCCCGGATGCTGGCAATGCTGACCGAGATGAAACTCGTTCCGCATAGCCATTTTGGCATGCCCGGTAGCATCCAAAAGCATACTCTCGTTTATACGGTCGTTTTAGGTTTGCTGTTGACCATGTTTTTTGACCTGACGCGCATAGCGGCTCTCGGCATCATCTTTTATCTGGTTATGGATGTAGCGGTACATTGGGGGATATTGCGTTATCTCCGCCATGAAATTGGTGCTCGGCTCGTTATTCTGATCGTCGCCATCATCCTTGACGTGATCGTTCTGGCTGGCTTCGTCTGGATTAAGATTTTTAGCGATCCACTGGTGGTTGGTGTCGCTGGTGCCGTAATGCTGGCTATCCTGATTGTGGAAGTCCTGTTTTTGCGACATAACCCTATCGTGCCAAAAGGCCACAATCACGGATGAGAATAAGCAAATTCTATGTTCTACCGCTAACTGCTCCAGATGTTACTCGTTTCAGGATTGGGCGAAAAAGATAAAGAGTTTCCGTTCACGATAAAAACAGCCGAACCCAAACGTTTGTTAGCGTCTGTGTACAGATAAATTATTATCCGACGTAAGCGTCAATTTTTTTGAGGAGAACGATATGCTGATTACTTTTACCACTGATGCCTATGCCGACATCACCATGTTTGGCGATGTCGCGCAGGCCATGCTGAAAATGATTGGGCACAGCGGCACCGTACCCAGCGCAATACTGGCGGCAGATGTGCCCGCTGCACTGAGTCGATTAACTGCCGGTGTCGAAGCAGCAAAAGCAACGCCGACCGTTGAAGATGAAGAAGAACTTCAGGTGAGTCTGTCTAATCGGGCGCTGCCTCTTATCAACCTGCTTACTGCCGCAGTGAAGGACGGTTGTGATGTAATGTGGAAATGAAAAGAATAAATCGACTAACGCAGGGATGGGCGTAGTTAGAACAACCAGCTTAGAAACAGAGGGGAAGGGGATATATTCAGGATGTTCTGGTTTGACTATGGTTAGAAAGGGTATCTATACTTTCTATGTTTACTTAATTTTAAAATGGATTAAAAATGAGACTATTATTAGTTATAACAATGTTATTTTCCTTATCGGGATGTGATACAAAGACCCAAGTAAAGAGTGAAGAGTCTGATTACAACGTTAGTTTTAACGGAGTGTGGAGTCAGGTAGAATCGGATGAGTTGAAAATATTACCACAAGAGGAAGTCTCCTTTTTTAAACTCTTCTCATACAAAGAAGATACTCTCTTAAAAGATTCCCGGAGGACTTTAGATAATCACTCAGATATTTTAGAATCTTTCGAAAAACTGGCTCATCCTAACGGTATATGTTTTAAAGGAATTTGGGATATTGAAACACAAAACATATATAGCGGCTATTTTAAAAAGAACAGTCAGGCGCTAATAATCGCAAGGGCATCCTCTGCAATGAGCAATACGAAGAGTGGCGCTACAAGGGCGTTTGGATTTGCAGGAAAGCTTTTTCCAACAACCAATCCTGAGAATTTAAATAGTGAACATAGCGCTAATTTTTTTCTTATTGATGACTTAGGAGGGACAGATGCAAAGCACTATACAGATGTTCAACTAACAAATGAGCCATCACAGAGTATCACTTTTGAAGCTGTTAAGAATCTCTTATACGCTTTAAAATTGTCTATTACATTTTCCAAGGTTGATGAGAACCCAGGCATAAGACAACTCTATGAGATTTCCGAGCTAGGCGAGAGTGAAAATATCATAACGCCAAAATGGATGAAAATAGAGGCAAGAGATAGCGCAAAAGTAGATGCCAAAGATTTTCGCGATGAGCTAAAGATTAAAGATGGAGAGGTGTTGATTTTTAATATATTTGTAGCAAGCGAGAGGGTAGAAACAAAAAAAGAGTGGCAAAAAATAGGGACTATTACTTTGGATACATCTATGGTCTCCAAATCGTGTGACCATAGGTTACATTTTCACCATGCAAAATGGCGCTCTGATTTGGACTATGGAGTTACACTAACTCCAAAGCCTTTTTGAGTAGATTTTTATGCTCATTTATAAAGGATAGTTTTTCATAGCTTTTTTCCAGTCCAAATCAAAGTTCTTTTGGACATAAGCAAATTCTATGTTCTACCGCTAACTGCACCAGATGTTAGTTGTTCCAGGATTATCGATGAGAGTACATAAGAAGCGTGGCGCAAAGCCACAACATTAAACAGGAGAAAGCAATGACCGAAAAAGAACTGTATCAGCAGAAGAAACAGGCTCGATTGGACGAATGGGATGCAGAAGTAGACAAGCTTAAGGCAAGGACCTCCGGGGTCAGCGCCGACGCACAACTTGCGCTAAACAGGCAGATCGAAGTACTGGAAGCGAGGATTAAGAAGGGAAAGACCTGGCTCGCTGAAATCGAGGACGCAAGTGAAGACGCGTGGGAGTCGATCAAAGGGGATGTGGAATCAGCATGGGATTCGATAACGTCTGGCTTCAGTGACGCAGCGACTAAGTTCAACAAATAGCTACTGCATAAAGCATTTATAAATAAACAATTTCACAATCCGTTTATTCTAAAAAATATTGTGGCATGTGTGCAATATAAAGTTGCACTGACAACAAATTCTTTTCACGTACAAAACAGGAGATTAGCCGATGTCTGAAAACAAATGCCCGGTGATGCACGGCGGCGCCACAGAGAGCAGCATGTCAAACATGGAATGGTGGCCCAAGGCCCTGAACCTCGATATTCTGCATCAACATGATACCAAGACCAATCCGATGGGGGTGGGTTTTAACTATAGGGAAGAGGTCAGGAAACTTGACGTAACTGCCCTCAAGAAAGACCTGCACGCTCTGATGACAGACAGCCAGGCATGGTGGCCGTCGGACTGGGGGCATTATGGTGGTCTCATGATTCGACTGTCGTGGCATGCGGCCGGTACTTATCGTATCGCTGACGGTCGGGGTGGTGCTGGTACAGGCAACCAGCGCTTTGCGCCGATCAACTCCTGGCCGGACAACGTGAACCTGGACAAAGCTCGTCGTCTGCTCTGGCCTGTCAAGAAAAAGTACGGCAACAAACTCAGCTGGGCCGATTTGATTGCCTATGCGGGAACTATCGCCTATGAATCCATGGGCTTAAAGACCTTTGGCTTCGCCTTCGGACGTGAAGATATCTGGCATCCGGAAAAAGACACCTACTGGGGTGCGGAGAAGGAATGGCTCGCGCCCAGCGATGCCCCCAACAGCCGTTATTCCGGTGAGCGGGATCTGGATAACCCGCTGGCAGCGGTGATGATGGGGCTGATCTACGTCAACCCCGAAGGTGTGGATGGCAAACCCGACCCACTCAAAACGGCCAAAGATGTGCGCGTGACCTTTGAGCGAATGGCCATGAACGACGAAGAAACCGTGGCCCTCACCGCCGGAGGACATACGGTGGGCAAGTGCCACGGTAACGGCGATGCCGACTTGCTCGGCCCAAAACCCGAAGCCGCCGATATCGAAGATCAGGGCCTGGGCTGGAACAATAAGACCAAACGCGGCATTGCCAAAGATACCGTGTCCAGTGGTCTCGAAGGCGCATGGACGACTCATCCCACCCAATGGGACAACGGCTATTTCCACTTGCTACTCAACTACGAATGGGAACTGAAAAAAAGCCCAGCCGGCGCCTGGCAGTGGGAACCAATCAACATTAAGGAAGAAGATAAGCCTGTTGATGTCGAAGATCCGTCGATCCGTCACAACCCGATCATGACCGATGCCGACATGGCCATGAAGATGGATCCGGAGTATCGAAAAATCTCCGAGCGTTACTACAAGGATCCGGAACACTTCTCTGCAACCTTCGCACGGGCATGGTTCAAACTCACGCACCGAGATATGGGTACGAAGGCGCGTTACATCGGTCCCGATGTGCCAAAGGATGATCTAATCTGGCAAGATGCAGTTCCTGCCGGGAGTAACGACTACGATGTCCAGGCCGTGAAGGATAAAATTTCTAGCAGCGGTCTGAGTATCAGCGAGATGGTGACCACTGCATGGGATAGTGCAAGAACCTTCCGTGGTTCGGATATGCGGGGCGGCGCCAACGGTGCGCGTATTCGTCTGGCTCCACAGAAGGATTGGCAAGGCAACGAGCCCGAGCGTCTGAGCAAGGTACTGGACGTTCTTGAACCGATTGCTGCCGAGAGCGGCGCAAGCGTCGCGGATGTCATCTTGCTCGCAGGTAATGTCGGTATCGAGCAGGCTGCAAAGGCGGCCGGCCTTGATATTACCGTGCCCTTCTCGCCTGGCCGCGGCGATGCCACAGACGAGATGACCGATGCGGATTCTTTCGAAGTGCTGGAGCCAATCCATGATGGGTATCGCAACTGGCTCAAGAATGACTATGTCGTCAGCGCGGAAGAGCTGCTGCTCGATCGCACACAATTAATGGGGCTGACAGCCCCTGAGATGACGGTGTTGGTTGGCGGCATGCGCATGCTTGGCGGCAACCACGGCGGCAGCAGGCACGGTGTGTTCACCGAGCGCGAAGGAGAACTGACGAATGATTTCTTCGTCAATCTGACCGACATGAACTACACGTGGAAGCCGGCTGGGAATAACCTGTATGAAATCCGCGACCGCGAAACGGACAAGCTCAAGTGGACGGCGACACGAGTTGATCTCGTCTTTGGATCCAACTCGATCCTTCGCGCCTATGCCGAAGTCTACGCTCAGGATGACAACAAGGAAAAGTTCGTACAGGACTTCGTCGCGGCATGGGCGAAGGTGATGAACGCTGATCGTTTCGATCTGGCCTGATTCCCGGTGCCTCCCCCGCCCGCTTGTTATCGCGGCGTGGGGATGTCAGCGGCAGTGGCCAGATGCAGTTAACGGACATCCGTTATTGGCTGAAAGCAGGCGTTTTGGAAAACTGAATTAAGGAAAAAATTAAAGGGTCGGTGATGGCCGGGTGCGAGTCTGGTGCCTCGCGCCCCTTACGCTAAACAGTTGTTGCGTGACAAGCTGCTCGACCACAAAGCCTGGATCGAAAAACACGGCGAAGACATGCCGGAAATTCAAATTGGAAGTGGACGCATGAATAAGTTAATAGAGTTTGGGGGGGGATCTGCGATCGAGCTTCTGGTTTATGCCTGCGCTGATGGTCACGAGCAGCATTGCCTTCGCGGTCGTGTTGATCGAAGCAGACTCTGCCGGTTTTAACCAATGGCTAAGCCAGTGGCCACGGCTGTTTAGGGTAGGAGCAGAAGGCGCGCGCCAGATGTTGTCCACGTCGGCCGGTTCGATGATGACGGGTTTTATATGGGTATCACCTTCTCCATGACCCTGCTGGCACTGGTACTGGCGTCGGGCCAGTACACCTCTCGCATTCTGAGGAACTTCATGCGCAGCCGTGTCACGCAAGCGGCGCTGGGGGTTTTCGCCAGCATTTTTGCTTATTGCCTGATCGTGTTGCGCACCATTCGAGGCAGTGGTGGCGTACATGAGTTCGTGCCGAGCCCGGCGGTGTTCTTCGCCTTTGTTATGTCTACATTTATAGCCACGTTGGGCTTTGACTCCCCGCCAGTACATCTCCAAAGTGCAAAATCATCGATTCTGGTTGCTTCATTATTTTCTGCAATCCTCGGAGTATTGTATATTCGATTTGTTGCTGCAAAAAAACATAACGCGTCGCGTAATTCGACGCCAAAAAGCGGCGCGAACTAGTTCAATCGTTAACTTCAATTCAGGAGAAATACCATGTGCTGCCGCCGACTTGTTTTTCAATGATTATCTGCATCTTTCAAAGTGTAAAAGATTTCTCCATTTAACAACTCATCACGTCACGGACTCATACCCTTCAGGAATTTAAATAGATCATTGTCAGTGGAAAGGACCAACGTTGTATCTTCTGCAATAATGTACTTGTAGGACTCCATGGTCCGTGTGAATTCATAGAATTCCACAGATTCAGGACTTTGGTTATAAGCACTTGCGTAAATCTCGGAGGCTTTTGCATCTGCCACACCGCGTATCTCTTCGACTTGCCGGTAGGCTTCGGACTGGATTTTGTTCAAGTCACGCACACGGTTGCCCCGAATTCTGGCGGCTTCGCCATTTCCCTCTGATAAAAAGCGTTCCGCAATCTGCCGTCGTTCGCTGATCATTCGGTCATATATCTTCGGCCGCACGCTTTCATTATAGTTAATCCGCTTAAACCGGATATCAAGCAATTCAATACCGAAGACCCGTACCTTTTCTGCAGCAGCGGTAAATATTTCCTGTTCAACCAACTTGCGTCCTTTTTGAATCGGTACCAATAGTCCCATATCCAATTCTTGCTCTGCATCGGTCAAAAGCGAGTCACGTAAGGGCACACGATCCCTGGTAGTTCGAATAATCTCGATAAGCTCATGTTTAGCAACTGCATTACGGGTTTCACTGCCGAGAATATCATCGAGTCGTGATTGCGCACTTCGTTCATCCCGTAAGCGTAGAAAGTATTGAAGGGGATCGGTAATCCGCCATCGGGCGAACAGGTCGACCGATATATAAAGCTTATCTTTAGTGGGCATATCCGAAGGATTACCGTCCCACTCCAGCACACGTTTATCGATGGGATTGACCTCCTGAATAAATGGCATCTTGATCTTCAATCCGGCTTCTGTCACAGGTTCACCAATGGGCTTGCCAAATTGGGTGATGATGACCTGCTGAACTTCACTCACCGTATAGACAGATCCCATCAGGGCATAGACTACGATGACTAATACCACCAGGCCAACTAATTGTCTGGAAAAACTCATGGTTGCACTGCCTTTTTTGTATCAAGATTTAATAATGGCAGAATACTTTGCGCCTGATCGTCAACAATGATCTTGGAGTGAATACCCGGCATGATATTTTGCATGGTCTCGATATAGATACGGCGTCGTGTCACCTCTGGTGCCTTGATGTATTCTGCGAATAAGGCATTGAAACGGGCGACGTTACCTTCTGCTTCATTGATTCGTTTAAGCCGGTAACCATCGGCCTCACGGATCCTCTGGTCCTTCTCGCCTTCCGCCAACGGTATCACTTTGTTATAGTCTCGCCTGGCTTCGTTGATTAGCTTCTCTTTCTCCTGCTGTGCCTGATTAACCTCGTTGAATGACTCTTGCACTGGCAACGGCGGGTTTATGTTTTTCAATTGCACCTGGTCAATACTGATCCCCATGGTGTATTTAGTGGACAGCGCTTGCATTTTTATCAGCGCTTCCGCTTCAATTTCCTGACGACCGATAGTAATGACCTCATCGACAGTCCGATCACCAACAACCTCCCGCATGACAGATTCGGAAACATAGCGCAGGGTTTCAGAGGGTTCGCGAACCTCGAATAGAAACTTGACAGGTTCCAGGATGCGATACTGGACTACCCACTCCACTAACGCAGCGTTCAAATCTCCTGTTACCATCTGCGTTTCCTTTTTTACATCGCGGGGACGAGGGCTCTGGTAGGGATCGGTAGCATCCGGGGTTGCAAATCCAAACTCCTGCTTCAACTGTCGTTTAACAGGCACAATTGTCACCGTATCAATACCCAATGGCAGCTTAAAGTGCAAACCGGCTGGCATTTCCTTGAGATATTTTCCAAAGCGCTGGACGACGGCAACGGAGTCGCTTGGTATCGTGTAATAGGCCGTCCATGCACCAAAAAGCAGCAGAACAAGGAGCGCTGGAAAAAAAACTCTACGCGGACCACCATCAAGGAACTGCTTAAACTGATTTTGCCCCTGTCGAAGCAACTCTTCTAGATCAGGGGGGGATTGTGTCTCATTGCCCCATCCACTACCCGGGGAATTTTTATCGTTTGGAGGTGACAATTGAATTCATTCCTATGATTATGAAAAGAATACCTACTTATCAATTAGCTAAAGATCAACCGTGAGTCTGACAAATGCAACAGTACTCTGATGATATTCAAACTTCAATGACAACCTTTACAGAATTAAGTGAAAAACCGGATCGAAGGTCGCAATAAGAGTGTGTTTGATGGTATTCGCAAGGAGCGGGGTGTTCTGTACGCTAGCGCACATTAGGGTACTGACGAGTTAACTGCATAATCAGGGAATTATTGATTTTTTAAACATTTCGAAAAATAAAGGTACTGACAAATTAACTCCCGAAAATAGATAATGCGGGAATGAACACATCCAAACGTTACCGGTTTCCACCTGACATCATTAGCTACGCCGTTTGGCTTTACTTTCGATTCACTCTCAGTCATCGAGATACTGAAGATCTCTTGGCACAGCGCGGCATTACGGCCAGCAATGAATCCATCCGATTATGGTGCATCAAATTTGGTCAGCTATATGCCAGGCGATTGAAGCGACGACAGCAAGGATACGGCGACACATTCTACATCGATGAAGTCTTCGTTAAGATAAATGGTAAGCAGCAGTATCTATGGCGTGCCGTTGACCAGGATGGTGAAGTAGTTGATGTATTTCTACAATCGCGGCGTGATGGCGCCGCAGCAAAGCGATTCTTCAAACGCCTGCTGCGAAGACACGGCAGCGAACCCAAGGAAATTGTGACCGATAAACTGCGAAGCTATGGTGTCGCTCATCGTGAGTTGATCACAGACACCATCCATAATACGTCACAGTATGCGAACAATAGGGCGGAATTATACCCCTCCGGATAGGCTTCGCGCTCTCATCAGCCGAAGAGAGTCAGGGAGCGAGTGATGAGACGATTCAAATCGGTTGTACAGGCTCAGCGCTTTCTCAATGTCCATCAGAACGTAACAAAAAAACAAGGCAAATTAAGTCAGAAGTTCGCAGAATCTATGGGCTAGTTTTTGGGGTAGGACCACACCAGGGTGTGCACGTGAGCGCGCGCGTAAACTTCCTGTCAACTGGAAATGAGGAAGCGATTTTTTAGACTGTGAGAACTTGCAAGCAAAGCTGAGGGTTGGGCATTACTGAGATATTGGGTATGCGAATTTACGAATGGAGCGAACCAGGCAGAGTTTGAGCAGAGTGACAGTTTTTCCTCAGTCCCAAGGGAAATTCGGGTCAGGTCCATTGTTTTAGTCGACAAGGCTGCAGGTCTTGACCTTCATTTGATTCTTGCGGGTGCGGCCTGGCTCGCTGGCCCGACATACACTGTTTTCACATTGACGAATTCGCGTATGCCGAAATGTGACAACTCGCGACCATATCCACTTTGTTTAATTCCACCGAAGGGTAACAGCGCATCCGAACGCACGAAATCATTCACGACACAGGTTCCTGCCTCTAACTGATGCGTCGCGATCTTCTTCGCTTTTTCAATATCACGACTAAACACAGCTGCACCCAGTCCGAACAATGAATCATTTGCCAGTTGAATAGCAGTTGCTTCATCTCTTGCGGAAATAATGCAGGCAACCGGTCCGAACAGTTCTTCCCTGAAAGCAGGCATCTCACTGGTTACATTTGTCAACAATGTTGCAGGGTAGTAGGCACCATCTCCCTCGGGAATTTTTCCGCCAAGTACGCAGATCGCTCCCATGGCAATGCTGTCATCTACCTGTCGCTGCAACTCCTCGCGTAAATCAGGACGCGCCAGCGGTCCCAACGTGGTGTCCTCCTGTTCAGGATCGCCTGCTACGTAATCGGCTAATTCTTTCGCAACCAGCGACTCGAATTCTTTCACCACAGCCGCTTCGACGATCAGACGTTTTGCGGCAATACAAGATTGACCCGCGTTATTCATCCGGCTTTGCACGCAGATACGTGCAGCCAGCAGCAGGTCGGCATCCTTCAACACTACATAGGCATCATTACCACCCAACTCCAGAACACTCTTCTTTAAAGACATGCCCGCCGCACTCGCAACTGCGGAACCCGCTGGTCCGCTTCCGGTTAAAGTCACGGCGCTGATAGCGGGATTTGTAACGACAGCCTCGACCCGTTTACTCTCAATAAGCAAGGTCTTGAACAAACCAGCAGGAAATCCTGCAGCATGGAACACGGCTTCGATTGCAAGCGCGCAGCCACTGACATTACTCGCATGTTTTAACAGTCCTGCATTGCCTGCCATCAATGCCGGAGCGGCGAAACGAATCACTTGCCAGAAAGGAAAATTCCAGGGCATGACTGCAAGAATGACGCCCAGCGGTTCGAAGGCGACATAGCTTTCGCTATTTGACGTTTGCACGGATTCGACAGCCAGATATTCTCGCGCTTTGTCTGCATAGTGATCGCAAGCCTGAGCGCTCTTCTCGATTTCAGCAATAGCCTGTTTTACCGGCTTACCCATTTCGCGTGAAACCAGCAAACCATATTCCTGTTTGTTTATCCTCAAGATGTCGGCAGCCTTTCTCATGCAGGCGGCCCGATGGTCCAGGTCTGTGTGGCGCCAATCTTTGAACGCAGTCACTGCCTTGTCGATGGCGTCTTCCACCTCCGCATCGCTATGCGCAGGATAAGTTTTAATGGATTGTCCATTGGCAGGGTTGATGGATTCGAGTGTCATTGCCTTATCCGAGTATTACCTTATCGATTGGGACCCAGCATGTGCCGGGGCTGTACGTGCTTGTCAAAATCTGCCTCGCTGAGAAATCCCAGTGCCGAGACTGCACGTTTCAAACTGATATTTTTCTGATGTGCATATTTCGCTGCCTCAGCCGCGTTGTCATAGCCAATATGCGGCGTGAGGGCAGTGACCAGCATGAGTGAATTTTCCAGATAGTATTCCAGTTTTACTGTATTGGCTTCGATGCCCTCCAGGCAATGGGCCTGAAAACTTTTCATGGCGTCAACCAGCAGATGCATCGACTCCAGCACCGTCGTGATGATAAGCGGCTTGTAGACATTTAACTGGAACTGGCCCTGACTGTTAGCCATAGTTACCGCCGTATTGTTCGCCATTACACGAATACAGACCATCGTCAGCGCTTCCACCTGCGTCGGATTTACCTTGCCGGGCATGATGGAGCTGCCAGGTTCGTTGGCAGGAATACGGATCTCCCCCAAACCGCAGCGAGGCCCGGAATTCATCAAGCGCACATCGCTGGCTATTTTGTACAGTGAACTTGCCAACAGCGATAGTTGATTATGTAGATTCGCGAGCGCGTCATGGGCAGCAAGTTGACTAAACTTGTCATCTGCTTCAGTAAAGGTAAATCCAGATAATGTGTTGATTTCATCGATAACGGTTGCCGGCCACGCACGACTGCTATTGAGACCCGTTCCCACTGCAGTACCCCCTATTGCCAACGTGGCTACAGCCGGGGCACTCGCAGTTAGCTGTTGTCGCGCGAATTCTACCTGCGCGCTGTATGCACCAAATTCCTGCCCGAGCGTCACAGGTGTCGCATCCATCATGTGGGTGCGGCCGATTTTTAAGGTGTCTTTGAATTGATCGGCTTTCTGATCAAGCGCCTTTCCCAGTTGAGCCACTGCAGGCAACAACTGTTGTTGCAAAACGCGAGTTGCAGTGACATGCATCACCGTGGGAAACACATCATTGGAGGATTGCGACAAGTTAACATGATCATTCGGATGCACGGGTGATTGACTGCCGAGTGCACTGCCTGCCGCCTGATTGGCGATATTGGCCAGCACTTCGTTCACATTCATATTAGTCTGAGTGCCGCTGCCGGTTTGCCAGACTGACAAGGGAAACTGATCGTCGTAATCGCCACTGCCAATGGCATCACATGCAGATTGAATGCGTTCGGCTGGTATCGAATCGAGATGGCCCAGCTTGTTATTGGCGATAGCCGCCGCCTTCTTCACCAGCACAAAGTTGTGAATAAATTCTATGGGGAATGATTGCTCGCCGATTGCGAAAAATTGAAGCGAGCGTTGTGTTTGTGCTCCCCACAGTTTATCTGCAGCCACCTGGATGTTGCCCTGGCTATCCGTTTCATTGCGAAATTTTGCTTTATCATTCATGTATTCTTTCTCAGGAGATGCAAGATTTAACCCGGCAAATAAATTTTTTACCGGTTTCTTTAGTCTGAAAGCTTAGCTACTACATACGGCATGATGCCACCACTTGTGAAATAGGCGACTTCGAGCGCCGTATCAAGACGACAAATCAATTCGCAGCTCTGCCGGGTACCATCTGTGTCTGTAATTTCCATCATAACTTTCATGCCGGGACTGACTTTACTCAAACCCAATAGATTGATGCTCTCATCACCACTCAGCTTCAGGGTCTTGCGCGTGACACCTGCAGCAAATTGCAATGGCAGTACTCCCATACCGGCGAGATTGGAGCGATGTATACGCTCGAAGCTTTCCGCAATTACTGCCCGCACGCCCAGCAGGGCAGATCCTTTTGCTGCCCAATCCCGACTCGAACCTGTGCCATATTCCTTGCCCGCTATTACAAGCAACGGCGTGCCTGCTTCCTGGTAAGTCATGGCGGCATCATAGACACTAATGGCCTCAGTGGCAGGCGCTATGCGAGTGTAGCCTCCTTCCAAGTCACCTAACATCTCATTGCGAATTCGCACATTGGCAAAGGTTCCACGCATCATTACTTCATGATTGCCGCGACGGGATCCGTAGGAATTGAATTCTGTCTTTGGAATATTTCTCTCCAACAGGTATTCGCCGGCCGGACTTTTTTCGGCAATCGATCCGGCTGGTGAGATGTGATCAGTTGTTACTGAATCACCGAGCAACATCAGTATACGCGCGCCGTCGATATCGCAAGCGGCGACTTTCAGTTCACAGAATGGTGGCTTTTGAATGTAAGTCGACGCGGCATCCCATGCGTAGGTTTTACCGGGGCTGACGGGAAGACTGTTCCATTCGGCATCCCCGCTGAATACGTCTGCATAACTCTTGTTAAACATCTGATTCTCGACAAGGCGCACAGCCGCAGCAATCTCATCGGAGTTTGGCCAGATGTCTTTTAAAAATACATCATCGCCGTTGCTTCCCTGCCCGAGGGGCTCCGTGCTCAGATCGATGTTGGTCGTGCCGGCCAATGCGAAAGCCACAACAAGAGGCGGCGACGCCAACCAGGCAGCCCTCACCTTGGCATGAATGCGCCCCTCGTAGTTACGATTTCCAGATAGCACTGCACTTACCGTCAGTTTGCCTTCGTCAATTGCTTGTTCTATTGGTGCTGCTAATGGACCTGAATTGCCAATGCAAGTAGTACATCCATAACCGACGAGATTGAATCCCAATGCATCCAGATGCGATTGCAAACCCGCCTTCTCGAGATAACTTGTTACCACTTTTGAGCCAGGTGCCAATGAAGACTTCACCCAGGGTTTGCGTTGCAAGCCGAGTGCCAATGCTTTCTTCGCGACTAAACCCGCGGCCATCATAACTGCCGGGTTAGACGTGTTCGTGCAGGAAGTAATGGCAGCGATAACTACATGGCCATCACTCAAGTTGTAATCTGCCCCGACAACTTCGGCCTGCTTGACCGTACTACCATCAAGAAGTGTTTTTAGTGCCGCTGGCAAATCAGGTAAGGGTACTCGATCCTGGGGTCGTTTGGGCCCCGCCAGACAGGGAACGACATCACTGAGATTCAATTCCAGGGTGCTGCTGTAGACAACTTTGTCATCGTCGCGTCGCCAAAGACCCTGCGCTTTGCTGTAGGCTTCGACCAGTGCCACGGTAGTGGCGTCGCGTCCGGTTAAGCGCAGATAGTCGAGTGTCCTGTCATCTACCGAGAAATAACAACACGTTGCTCCGTATTCCGGTGACATGTTGGCGATGGTGGCACGATCAGCGAGTGTCAGATGTTGCAGACCGGCGCCATAAAATTCTACAAATTTGCTTACCACACCATGCTTGCGCAACATTTCTGCCACGGTTAATACGAGATCAGTCGCAGTAATGCCTTCGTTAAGCTTGCCGCTGAGTTTGAAACCAACAACTTGTGGAATATTCATGGAAATAGGTTGCGCCAGCATCGCCGCTTCGGCTTCGATACCACCAACTCCCCAACCCAGGACGGCCAGGCCATTGATCATCGTAGTGTGACTGTCAGTACCGACCACGGTATCTGGAAAAGCAAACTGCTTACCGTCCTTCTCGGCGCTCCAGACTGTGCGAGCCAGATACTCCAGGTTTACCTGATGACAGATACCCGTGCCTGGCGGCACGACACGAAAATTGTCGAATGCTTTCTGTCCCCAACGCAGAAATTGATAGCGCTCCCTGTTGCGCTCCATCTCGATGACGACATTTTCAGCATAGGCAGTATCGGTAGCGAAACGATCCACCATCACTGAGTGATCGATAACAAGGTCAACGGGGTTCACAGGATTAATAGCACTGGGATCACCACCATTAGCCGTAACCGCATCTCGCATCGCGGCGAGATCCACCACCGCTGGCACACCGGTAAAATCCTGCATGAGTACGCGCACAGGCATGAACATGATTTCGCTGTTTTCATGCTGGGTATTCAACCAGCCAATCAATGCCTGTACATGAGACGCATTAATAACCCGATCATCAAGATGCCGCAGCTGGTTTTCCAACAACACTTTGATAGAGGCTGGCAAAGCGCTGATTTCAGGGTGCCCTTGCGCTGCCAATGCATCGAGACTGTAATAATGAAATGTCTTGCCGTCTGCAGTCAGTTTTCTGATAGTAGAGCCGGGTAGCGACTTGTCATTCATAAATGATTCCTCTGTTGCCCTGAGCCGATTTGACCCAAAAAGTGATTAAGTTAGAAATGCGTTTTCTAAACGAAAACATACTCACTGAGATTGTGAACAATGATACTAATATAATGAACCATCTTGAGCTCTTATTGACATATTTAAGTCATCGTCCAAAACCCCGCGGCTCAATATAATCATTAAGTCCAAAGCCGAAACCGATGCGCCTGGTGTGATGATTATAGTCGAGTAGATTTTCACCGTAGCCATCGAAATAGGTTAAATACATACGCAGTTGCTGCCAGATCGGGCGCGACCAGGTCAGTTCGAAAGCGCCCTTTTTTGTTCCACGCCTGAACATGGCAGTGAATACCTGATCCCAACGACTATACAGGACTCTTACATCACCGTAGCCAAGATAATGGTGCAAATCAGGGTTGTCATCGTTTTTAGAATCTTCCGGTATTCGATACCAGCTACGTAAACCAACTACCAGGTTTCCTGTTTCCATAGCCACGTTGGCGTTGATACGGTTCCAGCTACGCGATAGCGATCCGGATTTCCCATTCGATTGATGCGCCATTCCAACATCCCATCCGGCAATTTTTATAGCCCCTAGTTTTGGGCCGCCGTAGTGTCTGACGAACAATTCCGGTTCGTAATCGGTTTCTCGAAACGGCGAAGAGATATCTTTGTTATATGCTTGCCACCACGCGCGGGTCGTGAAAGCAAAGAACACATCATTTCGCGTATCAAGAATATTCTGTGCGATCGGAATCTTAAAACTCACCTGAAATTTTGCTTCAGCCGAATCAATCGATTCAT
>JBLIML010000033.1:0-27090 GCA_047638675.1 Planctomycetota bacterium
GCCTTGTGGTCGTGTAATTTCACGATTTACTCATATCTTGCGTTGCTCAAAAGTACTCGTTACATATATTCTGAAACTCGTTTATAATCGCGCCCTTTTTAGCGGGACTGTGGGCGTTTCATTGATTTATGCCTATCTCTGGTGACAGCATGCGTATCCAATGACGTCGCCGATTCCACAAACCATAACGACAACTTTTAAAGAAGCAGGAAAATGACTGATCTAGCCAAATACAGGAATATAGGTATCTTCGCCCATGTCGATGCCGGTAAAACGACAACGACGGAACGCATTTTGAAACTCACCGGAAAGATACATAAAATCGGTGAAGTGCATGATGGTGAAGCCACCACCGATTTTATGGAGCAGGAGCAGGAACGTGGAATAACCATTCAATCTGCAGCGACCAGTTGCCAGTGGGCTGAGCATCGACTCAACATTATAGACACACCGGGACACGTTGATTTCACCATTGAAGTCTATCGTTCTTTGAAGGTACTCGATGGTGGCGTAGGTGTGTTCTGTGGCTCTGGTGGGGTTGAACCTCAGTCTGAGACCAACTGGCGTTATGCTAATGATTCCGAAGTTGCACGCATTATTTTTGTTAACAAGCTGGATCGTATCGGTGCCGATTTTTTTCGCGTCGTAAAACAGATCGAAGAGGTTTTGGCCGCAAAGCCCCTGGTATTAGTGTTACCAATTGGTATTGAAGATAAATTTGTCGGCTGTGTCGATTTACTCACGCGCAAAGCCTGGGTATGGGATGACGATACGGATGCGACCGCTTACACAATCCAGGAACCACCTGAGGATATGGCTGATGCCATCGAAGAATGGCGCGAAAAGTTAGTGGAAATGGCTATCGAACAGGACGACGATATTATGGGAGCTTATCTGGATGGCACAGAACCTTCTGTAGAAGAGCTTATGCGTTGCATACGAAAGGGCACGATCGCCCTCGACTTCTTTCCTACCTTATGTGGTTCTGCCTTTAAAAATAAGTGTGTGCAAATGGTACTTAATGCGGTCGTTGACTACTTACCCAATCCAACTGAAGTGACACCACAACCTGAAGTGGATTTGGAAGGAAATGAAACGGGCGAGTATGCCATTGTTGATCCGAATAAACCTTTACGTGCTCTGGCGTTCAAGATAATGGACGATCGTTATGGAGTGTTGACCTTTATCCGTATCTACTCAGGAAAATTGGGCAAGGGTACGAATGTGATGAATAGCTTTACCGGTAAAACCGAGCGAATCGGGCGACTGGTGGAAATGCATGCGGATTCTCGTGAAGAGATTAGCAGTGCCCAGGCTGGCGACATTGTCGCGATTGTGGGAATGAAAAATGTGCAAACCGGACACACGCTATGCGATCCAGATCACCCCGCTACCCTGGAGCCCATGGTATTCCCCGCTCCGGTTATCTCCATCGCCATCTCACCGAAGGATAAGGCTGGCTCTGAAAAAATGGGCATCGCTATCGGTAAGATGGTGAAGGAAGATCCTTCTTTTCACGTTGAGACAGATATAGATAGCGGTGAGGTCATCCTCAAAGGCATGGGCGAACTCCATCTTGATATCAAGATAGATATCCTTAAACGTACACATGGAATTGATGTGACGGTTGGGAAGCCCCAGGTGGCTTATCGCGAAACGATCACACGTCGGGTGGAAGACAGTTACACACACAAGAAACAAACGGGCGGTTCCGGTCAGTTCGGTAAGATTGATTACGTTATTGAGCCAGGTGAATCAGGCAGTGGTTTCATATTCGAATCAAAGGTCACAGGCGGTAACGTCCCGCGCGAATTCTGGCCTGCGATCGAGAAAGGCTTTAAGAAGAGTCTGGATAGGGGTGTGTTAGCGGGTTACCCCTGCCTGGATTTCATGGTTACCTTGATGGATGGTGCCTCTCACGCAGTCGACTCCTCCGCGGTTGCCTTTGAGCTGGCCGCCGCCGCCGGTTATCGGAAGACTATGCCAAAGGCGGGCCCCCAGTTATTGGAACCCATTATGAAAGTGGACGTATACACACCGGATGACCACGTCGGCGATGTTATCGGTGATCTGAATCGCCGACGTTCGATTATCAAATCCCAGGAGGCCGGTGCAACAGGCGTACGCATCAAAGCCGAATCACCACTAAGTGAGATGTTTGGTTACATTGGATCATTACGTACGATTACTTCAGGCCGTGGCCAGTTTTCTATGGAGTTTCTGCATTATTTGCCCTGTCCTAAAAATGTATCAGAGGAAGTGATTAAGGAAGTGGCGGAGCGTGAAAGCAAAAAGGATTAATTAAGTACTTTTTACTCACTAACGATGCAGAATCGATGTGTAGCAAGATAATATTCAATCAGTAAGCGAGGGGGAGTTTATCCCCTTTCGCTTGCTTCAAATGCCATCACTTTTTCTATTTTTGTCTGCGATCGCAATGATTTGTAGACAGTTTTTCACTATACTTACCGTTCAACATTCTTATATTTATTTTATTCAAAATGAATAAGACACTGTTAGTATTAATTTTTATCGGCGTATTCCTTGCCTGGAAATTTGTTTTGTTTCCGGAAAAACTCGATTTTACCGACAAAGTGAAAGTATTGCAGGGCCTGGCAATGGCAAAGGCTCACAAAACGGCCATTGCAAAATACTGGGAAGAAAAGAAGATGTTTCCTACTGCCGAACAATGGGCGGCAGAGGGCCCAAAAGTGGATGTTAATTTTGGAAGCTCTATTGTCGCTGCCATAGAAGTTGCCGAAGTCGCTCCAGGAAGTGTTACGGTTTACTACAGCAACGCCCGCGATCAATCTCTTGCAGCGGGGATCTCTGGCAAGTCTCTTTCGCTTACGCCGAGTATAAATAAGGGCCTCGTGGAGTGGTCGTGTAAGGGAACGGTGCCTGTTGAGTATTTACCCAGACTCTGTAAATAGGCCCATCTATTTACCAGCTGTTTCGTAATTCCCGTAATGCAACGAAGACGGTTTTTTCGTCTGGCTTGTCCGGTAAATCAGGAAAATTTTCTCTCAGATTTTCAATGACGTCAGGATTGCTCAAACGAAAAAACGTATTGATTTCTTTTTCAAGTTCGACGGAAGTCACTAAGGCATCGGCAGGATCCTGCTTTTCAATTTCATCTAATAACTTTTTGGCCTTCTCATTATTAGGTTCCCTGTCCAGGGTAAACTGCAGGTTATTGACGATATAATCATGTCCGGGATAAATCAGCGTCGAATTTGGCAGCTTGGCCAGCTGACTGGCAAAGGTCATATACAATTCATTCGGATGCCCACCATTATGACAATTACCAGCGCCCGCATTAAACAGGGTATCACCACAAAACAAGGCCGGTGTATCGCTTCTGGATAAGAGACAAATATGACTCATGGTGTGCCCCGGCGTATCCAGTGCTTCAAGTTCGACGCTATTGCCCACCTTGATGACATCACCGGCCTTGAGCCCCACGTCCATCCCCTCAATGGCATCTTTGGCATTGGCATGAGCCAATAATTTGGCCCCGGTAGCGGCAATCACAGCCTGATTACCACCGGTGTGGTCGCCATGTTCGTGGGTATTGAGAACCTGAGTGATATCCCAACCCTTTGATTTTGCCAACCCAAGACATTTATCATGATCGAGGGGATCAATGGCCATGGCTTCGCCAGTCTCGGGACAGGCTATCAAATAGTTAAAATTACGCCAGTTATTGCCCGTCCATATTTGTTCAACAATCATCATGTCTATCCCAAAGAAAAGTCTCAGACTCAAGTGTACTACGCCACGCGAGAATTAGAATATGTGCACTAAAATAAACATGACAATTGACTATCACCCCAAGGTGCACTTGGCGTATATTTCATCATTCATGGTCGATTGAGTTTAGCAATGAAAACCAATATTTCTCGTCGTAAGGTGCTCGGAATTATGGGCGCGTCAGCAATACTTCCACTTTCCGTCAGGCTATCGGCAGCACCCATTCGTAACTTTCGCATCCGGACGATTACAGCGGGCGTGAAACTCGCCAGCATGGATGACATGACGAATTTGCAGAAAGCCGCAAATTTTTTGTTCGAGAGCCGCAAGCAATATGAAGCAATGGACTATGAGGTGCAGACTCTGCGCATCGCTACGCAGCCTCTCGCTGCTTATTGTCCTGATTGGCACCATTGTGCATCGGTGGATGCGATAAAGCGTCTGGATGCCTTTGCCAGTGAACATCATGTTATTTTCAATATTGGTCCTGTTAATAGCGCTGGTCAGGAAAGCGATGAGTTCACAAGTTGGCTCGCAGAGATTATAGCCAACACCGAGAATATCAATTGCTCGCTCATTGTGGCTTCACCGGAAATGGGTATTGATCGTAAAGCAATAAGCGTTGCTGCAAAAATAATGTCTGCGATATCCCGATCAACCGCAGGTGGCGAAGGCAACTTTCGCTTTACCGCCAATGCCTATTGCCCGCCAGGTTCGCCATTTTTCCCCGCCGCCTATTTCGAAGATGATGGCTTCAGTATAGGACTGGAATCCGCAGATATACTGCAACAAACCTTTGACCAGACACAGGGCATGCCAGAGGCAAGTCGACAGCTCAAGGTCAATATGGAAGCCGCACTTCAGCCGATCGCGCGGCACGCAGAGAAGATAGCTGGACACACATCAAGACCATACCTGGGCATTGATACGTCACCGGCGCCCCTTCTGGATGTGAGTATTGGCCGTGCCATTGAGACTTTGTCTGGTGTGCCTTTTGGCCGCCCTTCGACATTAAGCGCCTGTGCCGCCATTACCGATGTCTTGAAATCGCTCGATATTAAGTCCTGCGGTTATTCTGGACTGATGTTACCCATATTAGAGGACACAACATTGGCTGCACGCGCTATGCAAGGGACTTACAGTGTGTCTGACCTACTGTTGTTTTCCAGTGTTTGTGGCACCGGTTTGGATGTTGTGCCCTTGCCCGGCGATGTTTCTATCCGTAAACTGGAGGCGCTTGTTAGTGATGTCGCTGCCCTGGCGAAAAAATACTCGAAACCTCTATCAGCAAGATTGTTTCCAGTACCGGGTAAAAAAACAGGTGATATAGTGAAATTCGATAACCCTTATCTTACCGACTCAGTGGTGATGAATATCGAATAGCAGAAACCCTCGTTTGTTTGAATGAATTACCTGGCACACCTACTATTATCTCAGTCTGATGCCGAGTCCATGGTCGGTAATTTAATGGGCGATTTCAGAAAGTATCTGGGTGATGCAGCATTGCCTGATAATGTTAATCTGGGCATTCAAAATCACCTTCGAGTAGACAAATTTACCGATTCAAATCAGATTGTTCTTGATTTGAAACCTATGTTCTCTCGTGAACGACGACGATTTGCAGGTATTATTATTGATGTAACATTCGATTATTTTCTCATTCGTCATTGGCAGACTTATAGCGAGATAGATTTCAACGAATTCATAAATCAGGCGCATCTTAATATTGCATCCTTGTCGAACATTATGCCGAGGCGAATGCAGTTTGTAATGGATTACATGATAAAGGAGGAGTGGCTGCGATCATACGGGACGCTGCAAGGAATAGCTCACGCACTGGATCGCATGTCAACACGCATACGATTTGAGAATAAAATGGTCGGTGCTATTGAAGAAGTTGAAGGTAACTATGAGCAATTGGAAGAGGGTTTCCTGAAGTTCTTCCCTACTTTAATAAATCATATTGAAACCAATTAATAAATGACAAAGCTAAGTGTGAATTTAAACAAAATTGCTCTTCTGCGCAATTCCAGAGATAGTGATTTCCCGAACGTTCTTGATTTTGCCAATTTATGCATCAAGACGGGCGCTCACGGATTAACTATCCATCCGCGCCCTGATCAACGTCATGCAAGATACGCTGATGTATATAATTTGGCCGCTCTTGTATCAGAACACCACAACGTCGAGCTAAACATAGAAGGCTACCCGACTGACAAATTTTTGCAGGTTGTGCTGGAAGCCAAACCTGCCCAATGTACACTGGTTCCCGACGATCCGAATCAACTTACCTCTGATCACGGTTGGAATGTGAAAAAAGACGGGCAGAGACTAAAAGAAATTATTGATCAACTTCATGATTCGGGTATTCGCAGCAGTGTTTTTATTGATCCCGATCCCGAGCAAATAGGATCTGTAAAAGACACTGGCACTGACCGTGTAGAGTTATACACAGAATCCTACGCTCGTGCATTTGGTCGTGATAATGAGGCGTCAGTATTTGGACAATTCCAAAACGCTGCACAAATAGCAAATGAACTGGGTATAGGACTTAACGCAGGTCATGATTTGAATCAGGAAAACCTGGGTAAATTTCTGACTATACCCGGGATTCTGGAAGTCTCCATCGGCCATGCCCTGACTGTTGAGGCCTTGTTATCTGGTTTTGAAAATACGATAAAAAATTACCTGATCATCATGAATAATGATGACTAAAGCTCAACATTCTGAGCAAACTTTATTAGTGCTCGTTGCAATGGTTTGTGTTGCGCGATCAGCCTTATGTAATCGGATTCACGTTGGCCGCCTTTTGCGTTGATTATATTTATCATTTTACGACGATTCTCCTGACTCCAACGCTCGATTCCTTTTAACTGTATGGTCAAGGGTGCCCAACGCTCCCATGCTTGTCGCACATCACGTGATAATACAGGAAGTTTTTTCACACCTAGCCTGCTTGCCGCTTCTCGGATACACACACGTATCCCCTTCTCTCGTTCAGAACCGAAACGTTTAGCCAGATAGCTTGATACACCCGGCGCAATATTCCATGATAGTGGAAACAAATTTTCGTTAAGCTGCTTAGGATTGAGCTCGAAAAACATATAGTCCTCGGACAATCGGCTCAATGTATTCAGACTGGAACGATGCCCGGGCTTACGCTTCATTAATGTTAGTTCTTTGCGAACAAGCTGCTGTATTTCCTTATTCCGTGGGCGAAAGCCAAGTTTGTAATAAAACCACCAGACACCAGACAGTAATCCCTCCTTGTTACCGTTTCCCAGTTGATAGTGATCCAGCAAAAAGGTTTTCAGACCAAACAAGTGCCGCGTCATGGCCAAGGCTCGAGCATAGATTATTGCGGCATCTGAGCCGCGAAAGCTGGTGAATGTATTGAAAGAGACTTCGGCCATCTCGAAAATGACACTGACCTGAAAGTAACCTATGGGTACGCCATTTTTAAGATTCAAAAAACCGTATAAACCCGGTAGTAAATATCGACGTTCCGGGAGTGTTCCTATGCAAACAAACTGAATCCCGTCGCCACAGTCGACCAAACGCACATCATTCTTTGAGCCATGTGAGAATGCATCAAGATCACGTTCATGGGTAATCATGGCTGTTCGGGCAAGATCGATCAGCTTTTCGCCTTCCGGGGCCGATACTTTGCGAATGTGTATCGGATGATGCTTGCAAACATGTCGAAGATCAGGACGTTTGGGCTTATTCAAACTTGTAACATAGAAGACTCGCTGCTTGAGATATTTAGCGTTTGTCATCGAAGGCGTATCGGCACCGGGTCTGAGTCTGAATGCCAGATCTAATTTATCGTGCAGGGCTTCGCGTTCCAATCGGCTTTTGTACAAGGTATTAATACGATTAATCAAAAATTCTGCATCGGTCTCCTTTTCACTCTTTAAACGCTGTAACCATTCTTTCGAGCTGAAATCAAAATCGTCAAACAAACTGCTTTCCCCCAGGCTTACAAGCAGAGGAATGATTTCCATAAGTTTCTCGGGCTCCTCTATTTCCGGCCAATCTATGTGAAGATATTCCCCCCAATGTGAGCTCAGCCACACCGCCATCGGGTAAAAAAAGCGGTAATCAATAGGCGTGCCTGCGATGCCCGAGCTGGCGAGTTCATTTCGGTACTTGCGTAGGTCACTGCGTGAGGAAAATTCTTGCAGGCAACATTCCACCTGCTTGAGAAGAGCACCGTTTGCGGGGTAAGCTCTGAAAAAGCAGAGAATGTCGTGAAATCGCCTTATTGCATCTGAATCTTTAAATCGACTGTGTTGCAGGGATTGCAGTAGTAAAAGTTTCTCTTCATTACTCTGCTGGTCACTCAGGTTTCTGAGTTTCTCTAATCGAGTAAGCCGTATTTCCGGGTTCATAGTTTACCCCTTCGTCTGTTACCTGGCGTTCTGTTCTTGACTAAGCCGATTGAGAATACCATGATCAACGTCAATATATTGTGGAATTTGACCAAATCAACTTGGCAGTTTGCCAAGAGTGAAATATGCTGTTCTGCGGGTTGCAATAAATATCAATTCAAGCAAATCGAACAGGTGATAAAAATGAGAGTTAAAAAAATAGCGGCATCTGCAGTTTTTTCATTGTCAGTACTTTTCTTTTCAGGCACCAACCTTGTTCATGCGGCTGACGATGACAAATTCAAAGACGTAGTCATCAAAACAATCGAAGTGCGAGATGGTATTTATATGTTGATGGGATCGGGTGGAAATATTGGTGTCTCAGTAGGGGAGGATGGCGTATTCCTGATTGACGATCAATACGCTCCACTTACTGAGAAAATCAAGGCAGCAGTTGCTCAGATATCGAATCAGGCAATCCGGTTTCTAATCAATACTCACTGGCATGGCGATCACACTGGCGGTAACGAAAATCTTGGCAATGAAAATGTCCTCATTGTCGCGCACGACAATGTTCATGAGCGCATGAACAAAGAGAATACTATTAAGGCCTTTGGCTCGACGGTTCCCGCTTCTCCAAAAGCTGCTTTGCCGGTGATCACATTTAACGACACTGTCACCTTCAGACTAAATGGCCAGGAGATTCATGTTATGCATCAGAGTAATGCACATACTGATGGTGATAGCATTGTGCATTTTAAGGATGCTAACGTTATTCACACTGGCGATGTGTACTTTAATGGCTTGTATCCTTTTATTGATACTTCCAGCGAAGGATCTGTAGACGGGATGATTCGAACCGCTAAGACAATTATCGCTATCGCCGACGATCACACCAAAATCATCCCTGGACATGGCGAATTATCAAATAAGCAGGGTTTGCAGGATTACTTGAAGATGCTGACAACTGTCAGATCTCGCATGCAAAAACTCATCGATGAAGGCAAGAGCCTGGAAGAAATAATTGCGCTTAAACCCAATGCGGATTACGACAAAACATGGGGTGTGGCGTTTTTAAAACCGGACCAATTTACGAGCATCGTCTACGACAGCTTGACTCGATAGTTTCGTGACCAAAGAAGGTTGGGAAGACTGTGTGTAATCGAAAAAGATAGCAATAATCGGGTGGCTTACCTGAATCCGGCCCCTTAATATACGGTTGAATTTCGGGTCAGGCGAGGGTTATGAAAGCAGATTATGAGCGCATTGAGCGCGCTATCCACTTTATTCAGCAGAATGTTGGTCAGCAGCCTGATTTAAAGAAGGTTGCTGACCACATTGGCCTGAGTCCCTATCATTTTCAGCGCCTGTTTCAACGCTGGGCGGGGGTCAGCCCAAAACGTTTCCTCGAATATCTCACTGTCGAGCGCGCCAAGGTCCTGTTACAGGATTCGCATAGCATTCTGGATGCGAGTATAGAAACCGGTCTGTCAGGTCCGGGACGTCTGCACGATCATTTTGTTTCTATAGATGCGGTGAGTCCCGGTGAATATAAGAATCGAGGCGATAATCTTGAGATTAGCTATGCGTTTCATGAGAGTCCCTTTGGCGAGTTGTTGTTGGCGCTGACCGAGAGAGGAATTCTGGCCTTGTCCTTTGTTGAAAGGAACAGTAAGAACGCAGAATTGGCGAAACTAAAAGACAAGTGGTGCAATGCACATTTTGTTGAAGAGAAATTGCGCGCTAGACACCTGGTGACACATTTGTTTGACAGCAATAAAGCAAGCCAGGAAAAATTACTGCTTTCAATCCACGGTACTAATTTTCAAGTCAAGGTGTGGAATGCTTTGCTAGCTATTCCATGTGGTACGATTGTTTCCTATCAAACTATCGCGAATCGCTTGGAGCGTCCTAAAGCAGTACGTGCAGTCGCCAATGCTATTGGGGCGAATCCAGTCGCCTACCTGATCCCCTGTCATCGTGTACTCAGAAGCAGTGGAGAATTAGGTGGCTATCGTTGGGGTATGGAACGGAAACGACTAATGCTTGGCCGGGAGTGGGCACAGGTCTAATTTGTGATTTCAAGCAGTATGAAGCGATAGGATTTATATTTTGCAAAGCTTTGGCTATTCCTGTTTGTGTCATCCAGATATCGT
Organism: Planctomycetota bacterium; assembly: GCA_047638675.1. GTDB lineage: Bacteria > Pseudomonadota > Gammaproteobacteria > Eutrophobiales > Eutrophobiaceae > WLWS01. Next base: position 10,283 of record JBLIML010000033.1, read on the forward strand.
GTTTTCATTTTAGTTAGTTTCTTTCGATAAAAAAACAGGCATATTTTTACAAGGATAGAGTTTTTAATCGCCATGATGCGATTAAAAACTGAAATGAGCGGTTTGATAAAATTATTGATCGCATCAGTCTCCAAATCGAAGCTCGGCGCAATGAATTCCGTAATATCGATATTGCAGATTTCCCTGAAACCAAAAGCTTCCTTTTCCCGCAGGAAATCCTTATAGGGTTTGCCACCACCAATAGGACCCTTTTCAGGCATATCGTTCTTGAATAAATCGGCAATCAAAATATATTTTTTTCCATAACGTCGGCATTGTTGAAAAGCATCCTTTATCTGTATGAATTGAATACTTTCGCTAAACACAATTAGATCGTATTTTTTTTCAATATCCAGATCCTCATATTTACACTCATACAAAGTTGAATCACCACCTAGTTTTTTTGCCGCATTTTCACTCATGATGCTGGGTGGGCAAACGGCATCGACCTGGTAATTGAGCTTCAATAGCTGAGATGCCATTTCGCCGGAACCGCAGCCGACATCTAGAATACTTTTTACGTCAGCTGGAATAAGTTTGAATAGTTCCTCTATATAAGCATATTGCGCTTGTTTCAAGTTAGCGAACTTCAGCTCAACGCCAGATCGCCAGTAACCAAAATGCAAATATTCTGTTTCAAAAAAATATCGCAGGAAAACGAATAGGAGGTCCAGGGATCGCCCTCGGGTATACGTGTTTTTATTATTTTTCAATGGGTGCATATCTCTTACGAACTAATTAATGTGAATTTAACGAAGGACAAACATTACCCTATTTAAAATATGAAGCCAATGCTGGCAATACTGTGCATGCTAAACCATAAATATTGCAGTCAATTTGAAGCATTTTTGCTATTATTGCCTTCAATCAGGCCATCATAATCGAAACACTATAATGTCAGTTACAAGTATTAATGACCCAGCATCCGATAAAAACGAAGTAAGCAAGCCGGATTTGCGCAAGACCGGGGCGCATCCGGATTATTGGTATCCTTTGCTGAGTTCCCATAAAGCTAAAGCGGGCAAGCCTGTTGGCGTGGCCTTTGCGGGAGATCCCATTGTCATCGTCAGGACCAAAACCGGCAAGCTATTTGCGCTGGAAGATCGTTGTGCTCACAGACAGGTGCCTCTACATCAAGGCGTGGTAAACGGTGATAATATCCAGTGTTGTTATCATGGTTGGGTTTACGATTGCAGCGGGAAATGTGTCAATATTCCCTATGTTGGTAAAAGCGATACTATACCCAGAGGTGTACGCGCTTACGCTTGTCGTGAAGAATATGGTTTTATTTTTGTGTTTCCCGGGGATCAGGAAAAGGCGGATTCAGTTCCTTTTCCGGAGGTGCCTGCCTGGCAAGATAAAAAGTATAAAACGCGTGTCCTCGATGATGAGGTAGCTTGCCATTACTCCTTCCTGCACGAAAACCTGATGGATATGAATCACCAGTTTTTACATCGTCGTATTATGTCAAAGATAAATACAACCTTTCTGGGACTGCGAGAAAGTGATGAGGCTGTAGAGGTGGATTACACTTTTTCCCGGGTAGGCAAACAGCCGATGGGTGAGAAAGTCATGTTAGGTATCCGCAGCAAGCCTACTGAAGATAAGCCTGATGACATCATGACAGTGCGTACCCAGTATCCTTATCAGATTTTGCAATTTTGGACCGCAGGCTCAGAACATCCTGCCCTGGATCTGTGGATTACTTATGTGCCGGTAGACAAGAAGCAGCGCATAAACCATACCTTTGGGCTTATTAATATACGCAAACCAGGTATTCCCGGTTTGTTGGATTTGGCATGGCCCTTTATTATTTATTTTACCAACGGTATTTTCGCGGAAGATCGCTGGGTTGTGGAAATGGAGCAGGATGCCTTTGATGAGCAAGGAGAAGATCGTAATCAGGAAATATTTCCGGTTATCCAGTCTGTTCGAGATCTGTTGCTGCGAAAAGGCTTACCTATCCTCTAATTACTCGCCTGGATGGTGTGACCTGACACCGGAGTCTTTATTCATTTGATGCCGTGCGCATGGTTACAAACTCTTCTGCTGTCGTCGGATGAATACCGATGGTTGCATCGAATTGCGCCTTGGTCGCACCAGCTTTGATGGCGATGCCTATTCCCTGAATGATCTCCCCGGCTTCCGGCCCTAGCATGTGCACGCCGACCACTTTGTCAGTGGTCTTATCAACGACGATTTTCATGAAGGTCGTCTCATCGCTGTTTGTTAGTGACAACTTCATTGGGGTAAACGTCGATTTGTATATATCGATGTGATTGTATTTTTCTCGAGCCTCCTCTTCGCTCAAACCTACGGTGCCAAGATTGGGTTGGCTAAAAACACAGGTAGGTATATTCGCATAATCGACTGTTGAAGGTTGATTGTTATACAGCGTTTTAGCCAGGGCTGAGCCTTCTGCAGTGGCCACGGGGGTGAGATTGACTCTATCGGTCACATCACCAATGGCATAGATGGAAGCTACAGAGGATTGGTAGTGCTCATTTACGATAATGGCGTCTTTAGCATCCAGTTTCACACCAGCATGAGACAAACCAAGATCCCGGGTGTTGGGATGTCTTCCAGTGGCATACATGACCATATCGCTTGATAGTGTCTGATCACCTGTAAGTTGAGCAAGGAAGAGCTCATCCGTTTTTTCAATGGAGGTGATGTTGGTGTCGAATTCGATTTTAATGCCTTTTTTACGCATTTCTACAGCAAGGTGTTCCCGAATTTCATTATCGAAACCTCGTAGAAACAATGGACCCCGATAGAGGAGGGTGGTATCGACGCCAAGCCCATGGAAAATGCCCGCAAATTCAACCGCAATATAGCCTCCACCGACTACAACAATTTTATTAGGCAGTTTTTCCAAAAAGAAGGCTTCGTTAGAGGTAATAATATGCTCCTTGCCTGGAATCTCAGGAACACTGGGCCAGCCGCCCGTTGCTACCAGAATCCTTTCAGCGCTCACGTGCTTATTTCCAACAGACACGGTATGTGCATCAATGATTGTTGCTCGATCATCAAATAGTGTCACTCCTGCATCATCAAGCAATCGTTGATATATGCCATTTAGCCGACTTATCTCCTTGTTTTTGTTAGTCAGCAGAGTTTGCCAATCAAAAGATGACTTCTCTACATTCCAGCCATATCCTTGCGCATGCTTAAAATCCTCAGCAAAATGTGAGGCATAGACAAATAGTTTTTTAGGTACACAACCGACATTGACACAGGTACCACCCAGATAACGGTCTTCCGCCACAGCGACTTTGGCACCATATCCAGCCGACATGCGAGCGGCGCGAACACCGCCTGAACCTGCACCAATAACAAATAAGTCGTAATCAAAAGTACTCATAAAGAATTTATCCCGGAAGCGATGCGAAGAATTAAATATACTAGGAAGTCTATTCTACTGGGAAGCCTGACAATGGTCGAACAATACAAGTCGGTTGGACGCATTGGCTGGAAAATGTCCACAAGGCCATGATTCAGAATAAAAATGCGGTACTCATGCGACGAGCAACCTATGCCTCGCTTACCGTCGCCTTTGTACTAATTGCAATCAAGTTTGTTGCCTACTTAATGACAGGATCCGTGGCCTTGCTTTCCAGTCTTATTGACTCAGTATTGGACTCATTGGCCTCAATACTCAACTTCGTCGCTGTTCGGCACGCTCTCGAACCTGCGGACGAAGAGCATCGCTTTGGTCATGGCAAGGCAGAACCCCTGGCAGGCCTCGGACAGGCAGCATTTATCATGGGTTCGTCTTTATTTTTAATCTTCGAAGCAATCAATCGCTTCGTAAATCCTCAGCAAATTGAGCATGGAAGTGTAGGCGTGGTGGTAATGTTGATATCTCTAGTTGTCACAATCGTGCTGGTTCTATATCAAGGTCATGTTGTAAAACAAACCGGCTCAATCGCGATCAAGGCGGATTCAATACATTATTTGAGTGACATAACACTGAACATCGGTGTCATTATTGCATTGTTGATAAGTTCGTATACCGATTGGGTCATGGCTGACCCTATTGCCGCTCTTCTAATCGCTATTTACATAATTTATTCCGCCTGGAAAATCGTAAAACAATCTCTTGATCAGTTAATGGATAGAGAATTGTCAGATGAAGACAGAGAAAAAATAAAAGCCATCGCGACCGCTCATCCAGCCGTAAGCAGTCTGCATGAATTACGTACTCGAGCGTCTGGCAAGGACATATTCATCCAGACACATCTGGATATGGATGGCGAGATAAGCTTGAACGAGGCACATAAAATTGCTGATGAAGTAGAAGAAAAACTACAGGCAGCTTTTCCGAATGCCGACGTCATAATTCATCAGGATCCGATCAATACTGATCAGTAAAAAGTAAAAAGTGAAAGTGAAATTTTTCTGGAATTCGAGTATTTTTATTGATACTAGCCCAGTTGATATTTATGAAACCATTTTACGAGTTTTAACAGCTTTTTCGGGGCGTGGGCTTTTTTCCAGATGCCGGCTGTGAATTTGTTTGCTTCTGAGAGAGTAGGATAGATATGAATTGTTCCCAGGATCTTGTTCATGCCCAGATCGTGGCGCATCGCGCTGATGTACTCAGTAATTAATTCGCCTGCATGGTATCCCACTATCGTCGCCCCAAGAATTTTATCCTTGCCAGGTACGGTGAGCACTTTGACAAAACCATGGGCTTCTTCATCTGCGATGGCGCGGTCCAGGTCATCCAGGCCATAAGTACTTACTTCATATTCGATGTTTTTTTCCTTCGCTTCGAGTTCATTCAGACCTACTCGTGCGACCTCCGGGTCGGTAAAGGTAGCCCAGGGAATGACGGAATAATCCACCTTGAATTTTTTAAATTTGCCAAACAATGCATTGACGCTAGCGTACCAGGCTTGATGGGCAGCGGTATGGGTAAACTGGTAAGGACCTGCAACATCTCCGCAGGCAAATATATTCGGATAATTTGTTTGTAAATAGTCATTCGTCTGTACGACACCCGGTCGGATCGTAGGAATGTTAAGATCCTCCAAACCAAAACCTGTAACGTTTGGTTTGCGCCCAACCGCCACCAATAAAGCATCAAATTCGATTTCAATTTCCACGTCATCATGTTTGCAGACAACAATTTTCCTTTCGCCATCTTTCTTAAAGGCAAGTGCAGTGTGCTCTAGCAGGACCTTGACGCCATCTTTTTCAAACTGTTGTTTAATCAGCTCAGATACTTCAGGATCTTCGCGCATCAAAATCCGCGGCAACATTTCAAGCTGAGTAACATCACTGCCGAAGCGGGCAAAACATTGCGTTAACTCCGAGCCAATTGGACCTCCACCCAGAACAAGAAGACGTTTCGGCAATTCAGTTATTTTCCAAAGCGTATCGGAAGTCAGGTAGTCTATGTCTTCAATGCCCGGTATAGGCGGAATAAAAGGACTCGCACCGGTCGCGATAATGATATTACGGGTTGTCAGTGTCTTGTCATTGACTTCCACTGTATAAGGGGAGGTGATTCGAGCCTCCCCGGTAATACACTCGACGCCCAGATCAGTAAAACGTTCGACTGAGTCATGCGGCTCAATGGTGCTTATGACTCGTTGTACCCGACGCATTATATCGGCAAAATCATATTCAATATCGATACTTTTAAATCCGAATTCACGGGCTCGCTTTGCCTGAGCCAGGATGTTAGCGGAACGGATAAGTGCTTTCGAGGGTACACAGCCAGTGTTAAGACAATCCCCTCCCATTTTATGTTTTTCAATTAAAGTAACTTTTGCCTTCACCGCCGCCGCGATGTAAGCAGAAACAAGACCGGCTGACCCGGCGCCAATAACAATCAGATTGCGATCAAATTTGGATGGTTTTTTATAATGATCACTCATTATCTTTTTCAATATTATTTTGAGGACCGCGCGAGCGAAACAGGTCGACAGATTTTTTTGCTATAAGGGGAAATAAGCCAAGCAGAACAAAAGAGGTGATCAATGCTGGAGAGAGAATATCACCGGGCTCGCTAATTCTGGCTAATTGTGTACCGGCATTGACGAAAACAACCGTCGCCGCCAGCATTCCTATTTGGCTCACGAAAGCAAAGGTCAGTGTAGGAATGGGCGTAAGTCCCATTACCAGATTGACGATGAAAAAAGGAAACGCCGGCACGAGTCGCATAGTGAACAGATAGAAGGCGCCGTCTTTTTCTATACCCCGATTTATGACCTGTAATTTTTCGGCGAATCGTTGCTGGATACTGTCCCTGAACAAATATCTGGAGGCCAAAAAGGCCAGCGTTGCTCCAATGGTTGAGGCAAAAGAAACAAGTATTGTACCCACAAATAGGCCAAAAATGGCGCCACCAGCCAGCGTTAAAATGCTAGCCGCGGGCAAAGATAAGCCAGTAAAGATTACATAAGTAAAAAAGAACAGCAGGACTGTCTGTATGGGCCGGTTGACGTAAAAGGTTTCGATTTCGATCTGTTTAGATTTTAAAAAAGCCAAATTCATGTACTGACCGATATCAAATATAAAAAAACTGGCTGTCAAACCAATAAGTAGGGCGATCAAAACAATCTTGTTGAGCTTCATCTGATAGTCCTATTCGCTTTGCTCGTCTTTACCAGTGAGTAAATCACGCAAATTTATCGTGGAAGATAATTGCATGAGGTCTGTGTAACCCCCTATAGGCTCATTATTTATAAATATCTGTGGTACGGTTCGTCTGCCGGAGCGTTCGATCATTTCCAGTTCTTTGTCATTATCGAAGGTGACATCGATCTCCTCAAATGTGATATTTTCATCGATCAATATCGCCTTGGCCATGCGGCAAAAGCCACACCAGGACTTGGTGTAAATTTCCACGGTAGTCATTTCGTATTACGTTCTTTTTTGTTTGTGCATCAGGTTTGTGAACTCAAGCATATATGACAGTCGTCAGCAGCTGATGTTCATGTTTCCTGATTAAAAAGAGAAGATACCATCAAAAAATAAAAACTTGTGAATTTAAGAGATTGATTTTCGAGTCTGAGCGCTTGTTATTGAGCTGAGTTGGTTTTCGAGCCAATGATTTGGAGCAATCTATTCTACGTGATTGGGATTCAGTGAAAAAAGGAAGGAGAAGGCGAGTTTCTCGCCTGGCCTACGTAATCAATATCGTTCTGAAAGCTGAAAGCTGAAAGTCCACACTCATGATCTCCCGTGTCAGATAATCGAAATACGCCGATAAGGAACAAGTGATATATTTTCAAGTCGTAAAATAGATCGTAATTCGTCAGTTCTGCAAGCAGAATCATTTAAAAAATTAGTAAAATCAATTAGTTACCTTATTTAATGATGTATTCTTCGCGGACAAACAAGCCTGCATTTTCCATGAGGCTGTAAATTATGGACTCGGTATGCCTGAAGATAGACAAAAAGCTTTCGAATCGACAAGGCTGGCGTTAATATGTAGTTTAATTGAGTTATCTACAATTTCAGAAAAATATGAGGAATAACATGATAGTCCGCCGACTAATTTTTATCATGGTTTTAATGACAAGTACAAGCTTGCTGGCCGCCGATTTTACCACTCCAATGGGAAGGGTAAAGGATTCGGTAGATAGAGTAATCGCCGTGCTAAAAGACAAATCTCTTGATCGCGAGGCAAGCTGGGAGAAAATCGGAGCAATCATTGATGACGGATTTGATTTTCGCAGCATGTCCCAAAGTGTTTTGGCGACGAACTGGAAAAAAGCAAGCCTTGAAGAACGTAGTCGTTTTACCGAATTCTTCTCTATCTATATTGAAGAAACCTACCGTTCCCGAATTGAGGCCTATACAGATGAGGAGATCATCTATAAAGACGAAGTCATTCGCGGAAATCGGGCAGTGGTTGAAACTATCATCAGGACGGATACAGTAGATATCCCCATTAATTACAAGCTCAAGGAGAACGAGGGTGAGTGGTTTGCCTATGACGTCATTGTGGAAGGCGTTAGTTTGATTAACAACTACCGCAATACTTTTGCAGTTATTGTTAAAAACGAGGGAATGGAAGGATTATTGTCTGATATCCAACGCAGAATCGATAGATTTAAAGCTGCTCAGGAAGAAGAGGAAGAAGAGGATGAGGATAATGAGGACGATAGCATGGAAGAAATGACCGACAGTTGATTTCAATTCTTGAAAAAACAAAGCCGCCTTTGAGGCGGTTTTTTTTCGATAAAATATAAGTTTGTTTAGAGGGTTGCTTGACTTACTTTTCTGTCTCGAAAATATACTTGCTAATTAGTTCTTCAAGATTGATCGAAGGCTCAGTTTCAAATACTTCCTCTCCGGGCTGTAGATACTCACCCCCCCCGGGCGTAATTTTAACGAATTTATCGCCGATTATTCCTGCGGTACGTATCGATGCAACGGCGTCTTCGTGTACAGGTACATCTTTGTCGATAGCCATATACACGATTGCCTGATATTCCTCTGGATCAAACACGATAGAATCGACAGTGCCAATTCTCACGCCAGCCGCTTCGATATAGGCACCACTCCTGAGGCCAGATGCGGATGTAAACCTGGCGTTGAGAATATAACTCTCCTGTCCGAGAACTTGTAAATCGCCTAGTTTAATAGCTATATAGGAAATAGATGCGAGGCCTATCAGCATAAATAGACCGACAGTTATTTCAATTTTAGTTTGTTTATCTGCCATGGTATTAATCTCACAATATAATAGAGCTGATAATATAATCAGCGAAAAATACAGAAATGGAAGAAACGACAACGGCTTGTGTTGTGACCTTACTTACACCTTCTGAACCAAAAGCGGTCTCATCAAGATGCAAATAGAAACCTTTCACCGTCGCTACCCAAATTGTAATTAAGCCAAAGGCCATTCCTTTTAACACACTCATCAGAATATCGCGCCAGAGCACAGCATCATACATCCCGCCAAAATATGAACCTGGGCTGACACCGAACAGGATGCCACCAACGAAATAGCCGCCGAAAATCCCCACAGTAATGAACACACAGGAAAGGATAGGTATACATATAAGCGCGGCAATAAATCGAGGGACAATTAAATAGCGATAGGGATCGATTGCCATACAATCCAGGGCGTCTATCTGATTCTCGTTACGCATAATAGCGATCTCTGCACAAATAGAAGATCCGGCACGACCGATAATTACCAGAGCAGTTATCAACGGTCCCAATTCTCTTACTAATACCAGGCCAACAGCCGCGCCGAGCATGGCTACGGATCCCAAACGCACCAGTGCGTCATAGAACTGAAGCGCGACTACCATGCCGATAAAAAGGCCGGACACGATAATCAAGGTTAGTGAGCGGGCGCCTACGAAATGAATTTGCTTGATTATGGGTTGAAGCTTGTAGGGTGGTGTAACAATCCGGGTGAAACTGGTGAAGAGAAATATACCGGCACGACCCAATCTTTCCATGATCTTCAGAAAATACACGCTGCTATCTGTAAAAGGCGTAAAGCTCATCATTTTGATAGTTTAGTTTTCATTAGACGGTCAAGGTAGGCATCACCATCAATCTCTTCATGTCTGGCTTTACGGGCCAGCATATTCACTATGCGGGTGTCCGTACTGTCTCTTATCTCTTCTTTGGTGCCAGTCAAAATCTGTTTGCCTTTGTCCATAACGGTTATGCGATCGGCCACGCTAAATGCACTTTCGAGTTCATGGGTTACGATGACTATGGTCATGTTAAGTGCATCTCTGAGCTGCAGAATAAGCTGATCCAGCTCAGCCGAAGTCACTGGATCCAGGCCAGCGGAGGGCTCATCAAAAAACAGCAATTTGGGATCCATAACGACGGCACGCGCCAGACCTGCTCGTTTTAACATGCCGCCAGATAACTCAGAAGGCATCAGATCTTCGTACTCGGCAAGATTCATTTGTTCCAGTTTCATTCGCGTCATGATACGAATGGTATTGTCATCCAGATCAGTATGTTCGCGCAGGGGTAGTTCAACATTCTCCAGTACCGTAAGGGAGCTAAATAAGGCACCGTTCTGGAAGGCAACGCCTACATTTTTTCGGAGTGCATATAGGTCTTTTTTGTTTAAACCCTGTAGCTGTTTACCGAGAACTTCTATTGATCCAGAGCTAGGCTGTTTCAAGCCGAGGATATGACGAAAGAGGGTACTTTTTCCAGAGCCACTGTGCCCCATCACAACCATGATCTCACGTTGAGCAATCGCGAGATTAATGTCATCAAGTACTTTGACATGGCCATAATGGCTAGTCATGTTCTGGATGTTGATAACGGGAGGGACGTCTGGGTGGGTAGCCATGAGCTACAGTATAAAGTGGAATACTGTGAGCACAAATAAATTAAACTTTTGGCAGCGGGGTCAGGGGCTAGACTGGGACTTTTTCCCCTGTTTTAATCTCATTGGGTTTAATTCCCCACAGTGCACTGTGTAGACATAGCTCCTGGCTCCCTTTTTTATTCCATTGGGTACTGGGATAAATCCAGCGGAGAGGATACTAACCTTACTGAGGGGGTAGTTTAATCGGCTATTAATGCTTTAGAGAGGCCTTTATGGCGAGTGCCTCTTCGAGTTCGGTTTCACTCAATTGCTGTTGCAAAGAATCACGACGGTGTATATCCATGACGTTGCCGCCATCCGCAAGGATACTGTGCCAGGCAAATGCCAGTGGTTTGTTCTGTTCAATACCATCGCCGTTCATGTAGAGGACGCCGAGGTTACGTTGTGCCAATGCATAGCCTTTTTCAGCAGCCTTTTTATACCAATACACCGCTTGCTCCGGATTCTTCTCAACACCTTCACCGTAAGCATAAGCAACTCCGGTTTTATATTGTGCGGGTGTATGTCCTAACTCAGCCGATCGCAAAAAGGCGTCAAAGGCCGCATTATTATCCTGAGCCACCCCGTCACCAAATGAATAGGCCAGACCCTTTTCGTATTCTTTAACCGCCGTCAATGCGTCTTCAAACGACTGCTCTGGCTCGCTGATGGCATCAATACTCGCTGAATTTTCCATTGGTTGCGGCTCCTCGGCATTTTCCGCTGTAGCTGCCTCCATCTCTTCTTCGTCATCTTTACCAAACAGGCGCCCAAAAAAGCCTTTCTTTTTCTCTTTTACATCCTCGACTTCGCTTACTTCTTCAGCCTGTTCAGCTTCAGCCCCAGACTGAATTTCCGGAAGAGGACCTTGCACCGCGGTAGTTGTTTCTTCTTCAACAAGCTCATCGGCTTCATCTTCCTTACTAAACAGGCTTTTGAAGAAGCCTTTTTTCGGTTTGTCTTCAATGGTCTCATCAGCATCGGCTACCGTACTATCCAATTGCTCGTCCTCGAGAGCAGAATCCATTTCTTCTATCGATGCTGATTTAGTCGAGGTAACGCGTTTGAGATTATTAACATTGTGCTTTGCAGCCACGTGTCCTTGATCTGCGGCTCTTTCATACCAGGCTATGGCTTTAGCATCGTCCTGGCTAACGCCTTCCCCCATCAGGAACATATTTCCCAGGCTATATTGCGCATCAGCATTGCCCTGGGCCGCGGCAAGATGATACCAATGTGATGCTTCATCATAATTTTGACCAATGCCAAGACCCTGGTAATACAATAAACCCACCTGATATTGGGCAGTAGCGTCACCATTATTGGCAAGACCGTAAAAGGTGTCATAGGCAGCATTGTAATCAGCATTGTCGAGTAGCTGTTGAGCGGCTTCCAGATCTTTTGCCTCCGCAGTAAAAGTAGTTTTCGATGAATATTCAGCGGATTCCGTTTCATCATTTTCTGCGATTTCCTCGCTGTCGGGCCCATTTTCCCCGGTCTGTTCATCTGACTTACCAAACAGGCGTCCAAAAAAACCTTTCTTTTTCGCTTTTTCGTCACCTTCAAGTGCGTCCATCGCAGCGTCTTCTTCGGCACTGCTATCGATAGTCACATCTTCATCCATTACCGCTACGTTGTCAGTGTCGTCATCCACCATGGCAATGGTTTCGGTTGCCATGGCATCCGATTCCATTTCTGCAGCTTCCGTGGAAGCCTGTTCTTCTTCTTTACTGAATAGACGTTTAAAAAAGCTTTTCTTTTTCGGTTTTTCGTCACTTTCAAGTACAGCCATGGTCGTGTCTTCTTCGACACTGCTATCGATAGACACATCCTCATCTATTATCGCTACGTTGTCAGTGTCGTCATCCACCATGGCGCTGGTTTCGGTCGCCAGGTCATCCGATTCCATTTCTGCAGCTTCCGTGGAAGCCTGTTCTTCTTTACTGAATAGACGTTTAAAAAAGCCTTTCTTTTTCGGTTTTTCGTCGACTTCAAGTGCATCTATAGCCGCGTTTTCTTCAGCACTGCTATCGATAGAAACATCCTCTTCCATAACCGGTATATTGTCAGAACGCTCATCGACCATAGCGATGGTATCGGCTACCAATGGTTCTGATTCAGCATCTATAATTTCCGTGGTAGCAGTGTCATCTTTTTTACTGAACAGGCGTTTAAAAAAGCCTTTCTTTTCTGGCTCTACTTCATCCTCCATCGCATCCATATTATCTGTGGCGGCGGTTTCAACTTCAGCTACTTCTTCTTCAACAGTCGTTTCAAGATCACTGCTGTTTGTTTCAGTGTCATAGGCAGCGACAGCGACAGAATTTGATGCTGTTTCCACGCCACTTTCAGTGTCTATATCATCGACGCTACGATCCTCAACACTGACTTCATCTGTAGACTCCTTTTTATTAAACAGTTTTTTGAAGAAGCCAAATCTGGATTTTTTTTCGCTGGCGTCGTTGCTGATAACTTCACGCTCTACCACCATCTCATCTGCAGTCTCGGCATCCTCAATGGGCTCTGACAGGTCTTCGACGGCTACGGTAGCTTCCTGCATTTCTTCAATATTTTCAGGCTCTGCCATTTCAGTAATCGCAGGTTCAGCCATCTCAGTTTCAGCCGGGCTGCCGCCTTTCTTGAAGAATTTTTTAAAAAAACCTGAAACGCGACCGGGTTCCTTTTCGCTAGCAACTTCTTCATCGTAAGTATCTTCAAGCGCCTCGCTCATTGGCTCCGCTTCAATCACTACAGCTTCTTCGACATCCTTTTCTTCCTTATCCAGTGTGAGCAGATCAGATTTTTCCACGCTTACAAGAGGCTCTCTTGCAGGTGCTTCTTCAATCGCTTTGGTGGTTTTTAATTCAAGAGCTGGAGTGGGTTGCAGATTTGGTTTGCTTTTGGCACGTGATGCGCCTGCAATCGCCCTTTCGAGACTGGCCAGTTCGTTTGTTGCGGCTGCGTAGCCTTGATCAGCCGCCAGGCGATACCAACGGACTGACTGATTGTAATCTTGTGGGAGACCCTTACCCGAGCGATACATAGATCCGAGATTGTATTGAGCCGCCGCATCGCCTTTGTCAGCGGCTTTACGGTACCATTTAACAGCTTCCTCGTAATTGAGTGCAACGCCATCGCCCGTGTGATATTTGGATGCCAATTGCACCTGCGATCGGGCGTAACCCTGATCTGCGGAAAGTTGGAACCACTTCACGGCCTCGGTGCTATCCTGCTTGACGCCTTCCCCGTATGAATAGGAAATACCCAGGCTGTATTGGGCAATTACGTGTCCTTGCTCAGCCGCACGCCGATACCAAATCGCAGATTCCCTGTAGTCCTGATCCACGCCTTCACCAAAGGCATAAGCGACGGCAAGGTTGTATTGGGCACCCTTGTTTCCCTGCACTGCAGCCCGCCGATACCATTTAACCGCCTCACTATAATCCTGAGATAAACCTTCACCTGCGTAGTACATATAGCCAAGATGGGCCTGAGCGGCAGCATCCCCATCTTTGGCCAGCCGTTGGAATTCTGCGCTGGCGGCAGCGTAATCACCGCGTGCAAGCGCATTATTAGCAGAGTTGAGGTCAGCGTAAACGAGCTGATTTAACAGGCTTGAAGCTACAAAAGTGAGCAAAATAAATTTATTCATCGCTATGAAAATCCCCCGTGGTAGCGATATGACTTAAGGTCAAATAATAATAAAGCTAAAACCTTTCCATGACTGGCTATTGCCAGAGTGGATAAGTTGGTAATATTCCACAAATTGTAGTGGAAAAAGCAGATAAAAACACTAGATATCGTGGAAAACCGTAAGATCATTCATATAGATATGGATGCATTCTACGCCTCTGTCGAGCAACGTGACTTCCCTGAATTTAAGGGTAAACCACTCATAGTCGGTGGGGCGCCGGATAAGCGAGGTGTCGTTGCCGCCTGTAGTTACGAGGCACGCAAATTTGGTATCCATTCTGCTATGCCCTCATCAAGAGCCTATCGCTTGTGCCCACAGGCGATATTCCAGAAGCCACGCTTTGATGTTTATCGGCAAGTCTCTGGCGAAATCGGCGAGGTTTTCAAGCAGTACACGGACAAAATTGAACCCTTATCTTTGGATGAGGCTTATCTGGATGTTACTAATTCTGAGCTGCACCAGGGCTCGGCGACATTGATAGCGAGAAGTATTAAGCAAGACATCAAGAACAAAACAAACCTCACCGCATCAGCAGGCGTTTCCTATAATAAGTTTCTGGCGAAGATTGCGTCCGATATGGATAAGCCGGACGGACTTTTTGTGATCAAGCCAGAGCAGGGCGCGGCGTTTATCGAACAACTGCCCATTGGCAAGTTTTATGGTATTGGTAAAGCCACAGAAGCGAAGATGCTGGCGCTCGATATTCAAACAGGCCTGCAGCTAAAACAGTGGTCGCGGGAAAAACTGGTAAGTCGCTTTGGCAAAGCTGGCAATTATTACTTTGATATAGCACAGGGTATAGATAATCGCCCCGTCATTAGCACACGAATCAGAAAATCACTCGGTACTGAGACTACATTTGAGAATGACCTGGGCGATAAACAACAAATGCTAATTGTGTTAAACGATTTAGCACAAAAAGTCGTGCAATCCATGTTGCGAAGAAATCTGCATGCGAAAACATTAACAATAAAAGTAAAGTATGCAGATTTTACTCAGGTAACACGAAGCCAGACTCTGGAAGATGGCTTCACAGACTATAAAACTATTTCGCCACTCTTGCCCCTTCTTCTAAATAAAACAGACGCGGGCGATAAGAAAGTTCGGCTGCTTGGTGTGACAACATCAAATTTTATAGGCGAGGACGAATCAGAAAATTACGGGCAGATTGAGTTGATATAAATTTGCCTGACATAGAGGACACACTCACTCTATTCTAATCAAACAAGCCTTTAAGCAATTTTCCTGGTGCCTCTAGTACATCTTTTGTTACCGATTCTACCTTGCTGGGCGAGTCTGTCTTTTTTGTCTGCTGGGATTTTACTGGCGCTTTTTCGATAGTAGCTTTACCTGTTAGCGCTGTCTGGCACGGCGCTGTGTCTTTTCCTCCACCACTATCTTTCTTGCCAAAAAGACCGCCTATAATTGAACCGGCACCACCTGTCACCGATTTAATCGCACCCATGGCGACGCCAGCAGGATTGATATTGACCTTTGGATTGGCCAGCGTGCCGCCGACTTTCATACCAGAGGCCAGATTGGTAATTGTGCCAGCCACGGCTCCCTTTGCATTAGGTTCGAAACCTAAAGCCAGTTTTTCGTTTTTGAGATTAATTTCACCACCGCCTGAGACAGTAATCTGCTGGGTTTCTAAACCGATGCCTTTATTCGCAGTCGCAATACCTTTGCTTATGTTGAAATTCAATACAGCACAATCAAGTTTGGAGTTGTCTTTCTTGGAGAAGGGATTCAGCAAACCGCCAAGACCCGAGAGAAATCCTTCCTTCTTATCATCCTGTTTCATTTCAGCAGATGCGACACTTACCAATAATTTTCCATCAGCACTCCCGGCTATTGCCTGGTTTGTATTGCCGGTACCATTGAGTCTCAATGTGATGTCCGCCGTACCTGCAGTAAGCGTCTCTTTCAAGGACTCGAGTTCACCCAGTTGAATATTCCTGGCATCAAGATTGATAGTAACGCCTGCCAAAGGCTTTGAGGCATCCACTTTCACTTTGCCGCTTAATTTGCCACCTGCGAGATCCATAGACATTGGCTTAATGAGTAGACTGCCACCGTTCAATTTAATGGTGGAGTCAAAATTAGTAAGTGTTGCTTGACGAGTACGCACTTCCTTTATCTTGAAGGTGATGTCTGCGTTGGCGGCTTTTAGACCGTCCAGAGGGAGAGGATCATCGGTGAAGTAGCGTTCAACTTGTTCAACCGGTGGTTCAGCCTGGAAGGGGACGAGGTTGACCATTGATGATTGTAGATTTGCCTTGATATAGGGCAGCTTGCCACTGAGATCGGCTGTCAGCGTACCGCTCAGGCTTGTGTCTGCAAGGGTGAGTTTTAAGTCCGAGAGATGATACTTATTGTCAGCATCGGTAAGTGTTGCGGTAAGTGACAAAGGACCCGTTGCAGGTAACTCACTGCCTGCCAATGAATTTAAGTCATTCAGTTTCGCTACCTGTAAACCAGTCGCTATTTTAAGACCTTTGCCTTGCAATGGTCTTCCAATCACGCCTTTCAGAGTTGTGGACGCAGCGCCAATTTCAGCTGTGATATCGATTGGATAATCCTTATTGTCGAAAAGGCGATTAAGACTTCCTATTTTGCCCTTCACATTAATAGAATTCTGATCCAGGGTCGCTTTTAAGACCAAATCCAGTTGGTCGTCGTCAGCGGTGTCGAGCTTCAGCGTTTTGACCGACAACTCCAGGGGTTTTTCGCTAGCAACATCGCGATAAAACAGTT
>JBLIML010000034.1:0-26813 GCA_047638675.1 Planctomycetota bacterium
CTCGTTCTCTCCAAAACGAACTGCCATGGAGATGTTATAGTTGAATTTCATTTCAGGATTTTCGTCACCAACTTGCAAAGGTAAAACAACCAAATCAATTTTCTTTGTGTTCTTTGCATAGAAGCCAGCTATAGGTCCCCAAATAATCGTTGCATCAATTTTTTCTGCCACTATATCATCAAGAATATTGATAGGGTTCACGGTGATTGCGCCAGCCTGTGCCACATAAGGTACCGCATTGCCAAACAAATCATATTTAAACATCCATAACTGCGCGGGTCCTCTATCAAACACGCCAATACGCACTTTCTTCAATACATCTTCGGGTAGTTTGACAATATCACTGGGAACTTCCAATCCATCCAGTCCCCGGCCTTTCGCATATACGAAGGCATAGGTTGAAGCATAATAGGATTTTGTGGTTGCCGCTAACTCAAATCTATCGGGCACTCCGATAACCAGATCACATTTAAATCCGCCATTGCCACTTTCACTTTTTAGCGTATTGCGTATAAACCCCATCCGTTGGGGGAACCATTCGTATTTCAGTGGCAAGTCCAACTTGCCAGCAAAAAGTTTCGCGATTTTATTCTCAAAACCTTCCTCATTTTTGTTTGAGTACGGCAGATTATACGGATCAGCACATACTTTTAGTTCAGTGCGTTCGCCACTTGCCGCTAAAGCAAGCTGACAGGGTATGACACATAAACCAAACAATAATATTATGTTTTTCATTTTGTATCGTGGTCTCCAAAAATACATCGCGCCAGGTCTGTGATTTCGGACATCACTCTGTAGCAGGCAGCTTCTTTAATTTGCCCAGAATACGGCGATAAGGCCCTTCTAATTTTAACGATGCAGCCCTGACAGCCTCCAGATTTGTAGGCTCTCCCACAACAATCAAACCTACCATACCAAAGCCAAGATGTGGTTCGCATACGTACGCATATACGCCTTCTACTTCTAAAGTTAACTGAAGGTTCTGACCCAGTTCGCTGCGCCACGGCTCTGCACCCTCAGGGATCAATCCTTCGATTGAAACTGTATTGTGAGAAGTCATATTAATCCAACCTACGCTATCCCCTGCTTGAATATAAAGTATATCGGCGACGAATCGTCTGGCTTCTGCGTTAATGGTATGAGATTCCGCTGCCATTGTAGCAGTGCTAAACAACGTGGATAAAAGCACCATTATGAAAAAAAGATTTCTGGTAATACTCATAAGTTATTGTCTCCTGAATAAATCACATGCTATGTGACATATATTGGCTTAGGTTCTTTTATTGGCGAACCTTTCTTCATCAGCACTAGCCAAAACCAAAGTATTTTAAAGGAAGATAAAGAATATTGCACTTCACCATCTTCAGATAACTGAATAATCCCTTATCAATGTGACACTTGATTGCAATACAAGTTCTTAAGATAGTCATGGAACTTTCGTGAAATTTATAAACTGCAGTTTTGATAGTTCATTTGAAAAAACGAGAGATAAAAACTTTATCGTCATCAAAATAAAAATCCCCGGCACCATCAGGTACCGGGGATCAGTACTTCTTTAATACTAACTGTTAAGTTAGCTTACGGCAGGCTGAATACCATCAAGACACCACTATTACGTGCGGCCTTAAGTAAACCACGGTAACCACCTACTGCACCCAGTGCAGCTTCGCCAGGGGCGGCTGCTAGACCAGGTATAGCAACAACAGCACCGGCCCAACCACCAATACCGGAGAGCACGCCAACATACTGCTTGCCTTTGTGCTGCCAGGAATTGAAGTTACCGATGATGCCGGAAGGTGTTTTGAACTTCCAAAGTAGCTTGCCGCTTTTAGCGTCAACTGCTTTGGCATAACCTTCAAGCGTACCGTAGAAAACGACGTCACCAGCTGTTGTCAGCACACCACTCCAAACAGACCATTGCTCAGGGATAGACCATTTGATCTTTCCTTCGCTTGCATCCCAGGCAATGAAGTTGCCCATGTTGTCAGAACCGTCTTTCGTTACGGCACCGGCCGGATACATGGTCAGGTTGGCATTCACGAATGGTTGACCAGATACGTATTGATTGCCACCAGCAGCATAACTAACTGGCTCATAGGTCATACAAACATGGTTTGTCGGCACATAAAAAAGACCTGTACGTGGACTATAAGCAGCAGGCTGCTGATCCTTTGTACCCAAAGCGGCAGGACAAATGTCTTTGGAGACAACATCTTCACCGTTTTGGTCGGTTGATTTACTCGCTACAACCTGCGGACGACCCGTCTTCATATCAACGTGCGTAGCCCAGTTAACGGAAGGATCATACTTCTCCGCAACCAATAACGCGCCTGTCTTACGATTCATGGTGTAGCCAAAACCGTTACGATCAAAATGAACCAGGGCAGGTGTTTGCTTACCCTTGACTTTCATGTCAGCCAGGATCATTTCGTTGATACCGTCATAATCCCATTCGTCATGCGGGGTCATCTGATAAACCCACTTTGCGATACCGGTATCGATGTCACGGGCAAACATGGTCATCGACCATTTGTTATCACCAGGACGTACGACTGGATTCCAGGTGCCGGGGTTACCAGAACCGTAGTACACCAGGTTCTCTTCCCAGTCTACTGGCCACCAGCCCCAAACGGAACCACCACCCTGCTTCCATTGATCACCCTTCCAGGTTTTCAAACTGGAATTCTTACCAACTTTCTTACCCAGAGACATGGTGTTATCGTCAAACAGCATATCGCTGTCTGGGCCCATGCTGAATGCACGCCAGGCCAGGCTACCGTCTTTCGCATTGTAAGCAGCGAACCAGCAACGCACACCAAACTCAGCGCCAGAACAACCAACCATCACCTTATCCTTCATAGGATGTGGTGCGTGGGTATTGGTTTGACCCTGTTTAGGGGTATATGGTCCACCTAAAGAGGCAGGAATATCGCCACCATTGTGAGCTGTCCAGTTTGCTAAACCTGTTTTAGCGTTTATAGCAACCAATTTGGTGTCAGCTTGTTGCAAATAAATCTGCCCCATGCTGTAAGACAAACCACGGTTCACAATGTCACAACACATCACCGGTGTAGTTTCGGCTTCGTTTTGTTGTGGCTCATAGGCCCAGGTGATGGTCAAGTCATCAAGATTGATGGCGAAAACATCATTTGGGAACGATGAGTGAATGAACAGATGATCTGAACCAAGACCTGTCGCACTCGGCGGCAGAACCAAAGGACCACCTTCATGGCCTTGCAAACGACCTGTTGAAAATGTCCAGGCTGTTACAATGTTACCGGCATTTTTATTGTTGATTTGACTCAACTCAGTATAACGCCAGTTATTATAATCGCCACCCGGGTATGCCCAGTAGTTTGGATTGTCTATCAGTTTACGAACTTCATCGTTCGCAGAACCGGACAACGGAACCACCAGGGCCAGGACGGCAATCATCCAATACTTCAAGGATAATTTACTCATGACCTCCTCCTCTATATTTTATTAGCTGATCATGTTGTTGATCTCGAAATTATACAAAAAAACCCCCAGACACCCCGAGATCATTGGTATCAAAGAGTTGAAAACGAACTAAAGAGAAATTGAATATTGAATTGAACTGCGTAATTGGCGAATGGTTCGCAGCAGTTCTACTGAAGAATACGGATATGTTTTTTGTCATAACTGCTGCTAAGAACACAAGCTTAATAATGAGAGAAGCTTTGTATCGCAAATGTACTTGCTTGCAATTTGATCTGAATTCATTCTTATCATTGTGGTTAGTAATGGTTTTATCCCTTTCGTCTGTTCAACAATAAATTGGAACGCGTCAGCCTGCCTGATCAAGCTGTCCCTTTGAACGGGGCCGTTTCACATGATTAGTGTGTCAAGGTTGTAGGCACATCTACCAATACAAACACTTTATTTCCGTATCTACCGCTTAATTATTATAACTACAGTAAGCGCTTAATATCTTAGGAAACTTTGGCTACACAAGCAAGCTAATATTGTTTTATTCAGACCTTTGGTAGTTGACCGTTTATCATATTTTTATAGCTTTATTATCAACTAGTTAAAATACCTATCTAATCCTAAATATCCAATGCTAAGTCAACTTTAGAGTGAAATTATGCTGAATTAATCCGTATTAGGCTGTAAAACCAAGGCGGAATTGATTTGTGGTCGCGAAAAACATCGTATTTTTGAAATTCCAACTGTAACTATCTCAAATATAAATGAATATCTTCCTCATTTCACTGTCTATATAATTGATAAAATTGTTTTTAAAGATACTTTTTAGAGGTGACCAATTGCCAGTAACTTATTCGTTTCGTAATGTAATCTGTAACGTGGTGCTGATTTTTGCTCTAGCCTTTCCACAGATAGGTCAGGCAGAGGTACAAGCAGCTAACCATCGACAAAATATTTCAGATAAAGCCTGGGAAGAACTCAGGATTGCGGCGTTTCAATCACGCGACATAATTGAAGGCCCTGAGCAAAATGTACTGGGAATAAAAGTACCTTATCGCGCTGAAGATGCCACCATTGTACCTATTTCCATTCACACTAGAATTCCTCAGTCCACTACTCTGTATGTTAAAAAAATTCACGTATACATAGATAAAAACCCCCTTCCTTTGGTGGGAATTTTCGACATGACATCTGAAAGTGGCCGCGCTGATCTTGCCATGCGAGTCAGGGTAGATACCTTCAGTTATATCAGGGCAATCGCCGAAATGAATACTGGCGAGCTATACATGACTAAAAGTTTTGTTCGAGCCACTGGCGCTTGCTCCGCACCCCCACCAAAGAGTATTAGTGATTCCATTACTAATATGGGAAGTATGAAAATAAGAAATGTCGGGGAACTTGAATTATCCAAACCTAACCTTGTGCAATTAAAAATCAAACACCCGAATATTACTGGCCTGCAGCCGATGAAAATTGGATCGCGGGTGATGCCTCCACCACATTTCATCAGTCAATTTACGGTTGCTTACGCGGGTAAAACTGTTTTAAGCGCCCAGCTGACATTTTCTGTCAGCATGGATCCGAGTTTTCGCTTTTATTTTGTCCCAGCAAGTGAAGGCACAATGACAGTGGAAGCGACTGATACGCAAAACAATCACTGGAACCTTGATTACAAAATGGAATCTTCATCTTGAGTAAATTTGTATGAAATAAAACAGAGGGGTTCAGCCCCTTCTCTGTTTTTTGTGCACAACGGTAATCAAGCTATTTTGTTTTAACAGGTCTGGCGACGCGCTTTGCGATAGGGCATGCCGTTATGGCTTTTTCCTCGATTTGCACAAATTTGTCTCTAAGTTCTTTTGTATCACTCCCTAGATCGCGAAACGCTCCCCCCTTTTCGCCAGGCATATCTTTATTCCGTAAGTAAACAGCAATACGTTCGTAATCTTCAAAAACAAATGCGGAGTTAATGGCATCAAATCGACATGTACATGCATACAGATTTTCTTCATTTTGTCCGCCGTTATCGGCCATGCAATTCACTACATACCTGACTATTTCAACGCTAGGATATTCGTTTGCAGTAACAAACGAGGATACGAAAAGTAATGTCACTAAACTATATGAGGAAAAACGCATTCTAAAAACTCCAGTAGCTTGGCTTGAATCTGTATGCTAACAAAATAAGCAAAGGGAAAACACAGGTAACTTGCCGTTCTCGGTATCAATTGCTGAATTAACTATTAGAGTCCCTCATTAGCACAAGTTCATTTAAGTATAGATAGTAAAATGCTCATCACTTGATCAGCGCTACCACGATTTTCAGCGACAAGTCTTTTTGCATTCTCTCCCATTTGCTGACGTAGCTTTAGATCTCCGAACAATTCAATCACTGTTTCAGAAAGACCAATCCCGTCTTGAACCAGACGAATCGCGTTTGCTTGCTGCAATAAATCACATATTTCCTGAAAGTTGGCTACATGTATTCCCGATATTATCGGCACACCTACACTAGCAGGCTCCAACATATTATGTCCTCCGGCGGGTACCAGACTTCCTCCAATAAATGCAAGATCAGAACAGGCAAAATACAATTGCATTTCACCAAGGGTGTCGAGCAGGAACACCTGAGTGCTCTCACGACAATCCTTATTATCGCTTTTCCGCGTAAATTCGAGCTTATATTTAGCACATAAATTCGCCACTTTGGAGAACCGTTGGGGATGCCGCGGTGCCAGGATTAACAAACAATCAGGATGTACCTGAAGAATCCGCTTGTATGCATCCAACACTATCATTTCCTCATTGTCATGTGTGCTTGCAGCAATCCATATTTGCCTGTTCGGAAAAATACTCTCCCTTATGTTTTGGGCCTGCTCGTGAATACTCGAAGGCAGGTCAACATCAAACTTCATGTTGCCCGCAATACTCACTTTAGCAGGATCACAGCCCATTGAAATTATCCTGTCCGCGTCTATTTTGGATTGAGCGATTACCTGTGTGATGCATGCCAGCGTCTTCTTAATCAAACCTTTGAATAAGCGATACCCTTTCAAAGAAGGTAGTGACATCCTCGCATTGGCGAGAATAATCGGGATACTTTTCTGATGACAAAAATAATAAAGATTCGGCCACAATTCCGTTTCCATAACCACGCATATAGATGGTTGCACTTGACGAAGAAATCGGCAGACGGAAAAAGGCAAATCGTAGGGCAAATATAAATGAACTACCTTATTGTCAAATCGCTTTTGCACCATTTGTGCTCCGGTAGGTGTGACCGTAGTAATCAGGATTTGATATTGAGGTAATTGTGTCAACATTCGATCAATTAATGGGGAAGATGCTTCAACTTCACCTACAGACACTGCATGCATCCAAAGCAAAGGTCGACTTATATCTATCGAAGGAAGGAATCCAAATCGCTCTCGCCAACGCGACCAATACAAGGGAGAACGAATCCCCAGGATTAATAAGCGTAATACAACAAATGGGACCAGGCAATAAAGAAAAAACGAATATAGATATCTCAAGAGGTCTGCCGTGATGTGCTAGCTGGCGTGATTCAAATTAAGCCAGTTTAAATAATCATTCATACCCGCTTCCAGCGTTTTACAATGGTGGTCACACCCGACTTTACGTAAGTGTTTTAGATTGGCTTTAGTAAAACTTTGATAGCTCCCTTTAAGTTTCTCAGGAAACTCAATGTAGTTAATTGTTCCTTTTTTATGCCACTGTATAACTGATTTCGCCACATCGTTAAATGAGCGAGCTGTGCCCGTGCCTACATTGAAAATTCCGGAATGCTGCGCCTCCAGCATGAACCAGAGATTAATTGCCACGGCATCGTCTACATGAATGAAGTCTCGCTGCTGTTCACCTGGCTCATAACCTTCATTGCCTTCAAATAAGCTTAACTTCCCGCTTTCCAGCAATTGATTGTTCAGGTGATAGGCGACGCTGGCCATCGCCCCTTTGTGCGATTCTCCAGGTCCGTAAACGTTAAAGTATCGTAGACCGACAACTTGTGAATCTCCATTCTTTATGATGCGTCTTACATAGTTATCAAATAGCAATTTGGAGTATGCGTAAACATTAATTGGTTTCTCATAAGAAACCTGTTCAATAAATTTATTCCCTGTTCCATAAACAGCTGCGCTCGATGCATAAATAAACGGGATTTTTCTCTGTAAGCTGTAATGTAAAAGTTGCTTTGAATAACGGTAATTATTATCCATCATAAAACGCCCATCCTGTTCTGTAGTGTCAGAACAGGCGCCTTGATGAAATATCACGTCAATATTTCCGAGTTCGATATTACTTTCCATTACTTTCCTGAACTCGTCTATATCGAGATAATCTTCTATAACGCTATCTACAATATTTCGAAATTTGTTGCCATCACTCATATCGTCAACAACAATTAAATCTTCCCTGCCAGCCATGTTTAGAGCCCTGACCAGGTTGCTACCTATAAAACCCGCCCCGCCGGTAATAATTATCACGCCTTATCAGACCTGTTGTGCTTGAGTACTTTCCTGATCAACTCGCTCGTTGAACACTCAGTTACCTTAGCTATGGTAATAACATCACCCCCATAGCTTCTAACATAATCTGCCCCTGCTATTTGTTCGGGTAAATAGTCTCCTCCTTTCACCAACACATCTGGTTTTATTTCGCGTATCAAAGATTCCGGCGTGTCTTCTGAAAAATCGCATATCCAATCGGTAGCTGCCAACCCGGCCAGCACAGACATTCTGTTTTTAAGTGTATTAACAGGCCTGCTCTCACCTTTTAATCTTTGCACCGAACTATCATCGTTGACTGCGACAAGCAAACGATCGCCCAGTCCCTTCGCCTGTTGTAAGTAATCCACGTGTCCAGCATGAATAATGTCAAAGCAACCGTTAGTCATGACAATACGTTCGTTTCGTAATCTCGCTGTTTCAATAATCCCTAAAAGATTCTGCTTTTGTACAATGCCTGCATCGGCACTTGTGCCTTTCCTGTCTCCAATCGCTGCGTTCAACTCATTGACACTAATGCTAGCCGCACCCAGTTTTTCAACGACCAGGCCTGCAGCAAAGTTTGCATAGCTAACCGCTTCTTCTAATTCGTAAGATGAAACAAGCGCCGCCGCCAGTACCGCAATAACCGTATCGCCTGCACCGGTCACATCAAATACTTCATGAGCATGAGCTCGAAAATGAGAGACATTGTCATTACTCACATCAATCATGCTTATCCCTTGTTCGCCCCTGGTGATCAACAAACCATCGAGCGACAATTCAGCACACAGAGCTTGCGCTTTATCTACAACATCGGCATCACCAGCACATGAGCCCACAATGGTCTCAAATTCTTTCAAATTCGGCGTTAAGTAACTGGCCCCCTGATAACGGGAAAAATCATTGCCTTTAGGATCTACAAGTACTCGGATATTTCGTTCTTTTGCTTGCTTGATAAAATCTCTGGTGAACTGCAAACTCCCTTTCGCGTAATCAGACAGGATAACCACATCAGCCTGTTCAAGTTGTTGAGTATACAAGTCGTGCAATGGTGCCACATCGACATCACTCGCTTCAGCTTCATAATCCAGACGTAATAATTGTTGATGCTGACTCAACACTCGAAGTTTTGTTACTGTTGGAAACCCCGGCTGCCGAATAAAATTACAATCTACTCCAGCTTGCTGTAATTGCATTGTCAAGGTATCGGCGGAATGATCATCGCCCGTTATCCCAATCAGTTGCACCGCGACGCCAAGCGCTCTAATATTCATAGCTACATTAGCTGCTCCACCGGGACGCTCTTCAGTTTTGTGTACTTTGACGACAGGAACAGGCGCCTCAGGAGAAATACGAGTAGTATCTCCATGCACATAACGATCAAGTATGATATCGCCTACAACTAATACGCGGCCACCTGGAACCGGTAAAAAATAATCAAGCATCTTGGCGTGGCTCTCGAAATTTTTATCTAACTAATGAGTAATGAATAATTGAATCTTAACATAGGGATATTGTCACAGTGTGTAATATGTTCCGATTTATAAATCAATTTTTCCTGTTCTCGTTGCTATGTTTTTCCATCGTCGGCTGGGCAGAAGAAGACACTCCGACCTTGTTCGAGGCCGATTACACTATCCAAATCAAGGGCGCGAAAGTTGCAAAAATGACACGGCGCTTTTCTCGACTGGACAATGGAGAATTTCAATATCACTCTGAGACACGTACAACTGGTCTGATCTCGATTTTTAGAAAAGACCACATTATCGAAATTAGTAAATGGAAACTTGATTTAGACAATGTGATTCCCATAGCTTACTACTATGAACACAGCGGTGGGAAAAAAGACCGTACTGTAAATATCTCCTTTGATTGGGAAAAAAACCATATTATAAACTCAATTGATGGCTCCTCGTGGAAGATGCCAGCGGCGCCGAATATTTTGGATAAACTGCTCTATCAACTAGCAATAATGTATGATTTGCAGGCAGGCAAAGAGTCTCTTCAGTATGCGGTAGCCGATGGTGGCAGGACCAAGATCTACAATTTCGAAATAATTGGTGAGGAAATTATCGAAACACCTTTGGGTATGTTGAAAACGGTGAAGCTCGAACGACACAAACCAAATAGTCGTAGAAAAAGTACGCTTTGGTGCGCAAAGGATCTGGAGTATCTACCTATCAAAGTTGAAAATATTGAAAAAGACGGCAAAATAACGGTCGCGCTCATCAGTTCCCTGCAAGGCATTGCTTACTGAGTTAGTGCTTGCAGCAACCTGTCAGGTGGCATATAGCCAGGTAATGATTTTCCGTGTTCTGTGTAAATTGCTGGCGTCCCTCTGACACCCATATCTTGCCCCAGGGCGTATTGACGACTCACCGGATTGTCACATGTTTTCTCACTAACACGCATACCTTGTTTGGCCTCGTTCATGGCTTTATTGCGATCGACGGCACACCATACTGACTCCATTTGCTTGTGTGTTTTAGAACCAATTCCAGACCTTGGAAAAGCCAGATAACGCACGGCAATGCCTCGATTGTTGAGTTCAGCCATATCTTCATGTAAACGCCTGCAATAACCACAATCTATATCCGTGAATACATAGACCGTATGCTTGCGTTTTACGGGAGCGAATTCGATATACTCTTTAGGGGAAATCCCAGCTAGCAACGCTTCGCGCGTATGGGATCGCTGTTCTTCGCTTAAATTGCGTTTTTGCTTAAGATCAATCAGGTCTCCTTGAAAAATATAACGCCCATCTCCGCTTGCATAAATCAAGTCCGGTCCTAGCAGCACTTCATATATATCATTCAACTGTGATTTTTTGATGCTGGTGATATCTACATCTGGAAATGTCCGGTTGATAGACGTCCTGATTACTTCTTCGGATGATAATTCTGCGCGCAATGCTGCCGTTTGAAAAAACAGAACAAACACAGCTATTAAGAGTAATCTCATTTAATTCACCAATACATTATAATTTGTTGATAACAAGTCATTCAGAATCAGATATGATCGTTATATGAACAACTATTGTATAATATCAGACATAAATAGTACCTGTCCGTTCAATTATTAGGCCATGAACACCGCAATACGCTCACCAGCAAACAATAGATTAAACCTTGATTTTGTGCTCAAAGGTTTGAAGCAAGACGGACTAATAAGCCCCCAACAGGTGGCACAGCTGGTCTCACGATTGTCGTCTGAAACTGAAGATTCAGAGCATCCTTTAATTACGATTGCTGACCAGGGCTGGCAAAGCGCGACCAGGCCACCTTTTCCACTCAGCATCGAGCGCCTGACTCGCTGGTTAGCGGAAAAATCCTCACAAGATTACTATCGTATTGACCCATTAAAGATAGATGTTGAAAAAATTACTGGTGTGGTCTCGCAGGCCTATGCCAACAAGCTAAAAATACTGCCAGTATCAGTAACAGAAACTGAATTAACTATCGGCACATGCGAGCCTTATATCAGCAATTGGGAAAGTGAATTAGCTCGCATTGCCAAGCTAAAAATAAAACGCGTTGTTATTAACCCGAAAGATCTGGATCGCTATTTGGTTGAATTCTATGGACTGAGTCGTTCCCTTCTGGGGGCAGAATCCGATAGTGCCGAAAATCCCCTTAGCCAATTACACAATTTCGAACAACTGGTCGAAGTGGGTAAAGTTGGCGGCGAACCGGATGCCAACGATAGACACGTCGTTAGCCTGGTTGACTGGCTCTTGCAATTTGCTTTTGAACAACGTGCCAGTGATATACATCTTGAACCTCGCCGTGGTAAAGGTAAGGTACGCTTTCGCATCGATGGCGTTTTACATCTGGTACACGAATTTCCAATTCGTCTAATGGGGGCCATTACCAGCCGATTGAAGGCACTTGGCAGAATGGATGTGACTGACAAACGCCGTCCACAAGATGGACGCGTAAAAACCAAAACGCCAAACGGCAGCGAAGTAGAAATGCGACTCTCTACCATGCCCACCACTTTTGGTGAAAAACTGGTGCTGCGTATTTTTGATCCTGAAATGTTAATGAAAAGCTTCATTGATCTGGGCTTTAGCAAGCATGATCAACAATGTTGGGAAAAGTTGGTAGACAATCCTCATGGCGTAATTTTAGTGACAGGACCGACTGGCTCTGGAAAAACGACCACTCTTTATTCCGCATTGAAACAGCTCGCCCGACCAGAGATTAATATTTGTACGATTGAAGATCCGATCGAACTTGTCGACCCGCACTTCAATCAAATGCAGGTGCAACCACTTATAGACGTGACTTTTGCCAACGGCGTGAGAACCTTGTTACGACAGGATCCCGACATTATCATGGTTGGCGAGATACGCGATAAGGAAACTGCGGATATTGCTGTGCAAGCCGCATTAACGGGTCATCTGGTGCTATCCAGCCTACATACGAACGATGCACCCGCAACCATCACTCGCCTCATCGAAATCGGCGCACAACCCTATCTTATCAGCGCCACATTGCTTGGCGTCCTTGCGCAACGACTGATTAGAATGTTATGCCCTCATTGCAAACAACCCGGCGAAGTCGAGCCCATTGCCTGGAATGCACTAGTAGCGCCTGCGAAGATAAAAGTCCCGAAAAATGCCTATCAAGCGGTTGGCTGCGACGAATGCCGCCATACCGGTTATATGGGCCGCATTGGCATTTATGAAGCATTGATGATTGATGCCGATATGCGGAAATTGATCAACACCACCTCAGATCTGACTAAATATCACCTTGCCGCGAGTAAGCAGGGCATGCGCAGTCTGCGTATTAGCGGCGCACAAAAAATCGCCGAAGGTTTAACCACGCTAGAAGAAATCTATGCTGTCATACCCCCTAATAAGGACGAATAGTTAATAGCAGGGATAAAGGTATATTTAGACCCTTTTTCATGCTCACCCTCTGGGGTGGTGTTCAGCATGGAGTTCTTTTAATCGTTCGCGGGCGACATGAGTATAAATTTGAGTCGTCGAGATATCACTGTGCCCCAACAACATCTGCACTACGCGTAAATCCGCGCCGTGATTCAATAAATGCGTAGCGAAGGCGTGTCGAAGTACATGTGGTGACAATGATTTCCCAATGCCCGCAATAATGGAATAGCGATTGACCGCATGCCAAAATGTTTGTCGAGTCATTTGTTTTCCACGGTTGCTGGGAAACATCACATCATTTGCCTCATTTTTGAAAAAGTCAGGGCGGACGTCGTTTTGATATTTTTCCAGCCAGTGCACCGCTTCCTCGCCCAGGGGAACTAATCTTTCTTTATTTCCTTTTCCTATGACGCGCACTACGCCCTGTCGTAGATTTACCTGAGAAAGTCTCAGGCCAACTAACTCTGATACTCGCAGACCGGTCGCATACAAGACTTCCAGCATGGCGCGATCTCTCAATCCTAATTTTGTCTCTATATCTGGCGCATCGATTAATGCCTCAACTTCAGCTTCCGTTATTGATTTTGGCAAAGGTCTCCCGACTTTTGGAGATTCAATCGTCGCTGCTGGGTCGTGGGACATCTGGCCTTCCCTGAGCAAATATTCAAATAAACGTCGAAGGCTGGACAATCGTCTCGCCGAAGTTCTTGCTGATCGTGTTCCTTGCTCGGCTAAATACGCCAGAATTTCAGTTGGCTGCACCGCGGTTATGGCGCAGGATTTAGCGGCTAGCCAGCTCGTAAAGGCGTAGAGGTCGCTACGATAAGCCTGAAGTGTATTTTCACTCAGTCCGCGCTCCATCCACAAGGCATCAAGAAAGGCATCGACCGTAGATTTGGACTGTTCCTGCAGTGTTATATCGTTTGAAGCACTCATATGATTTATGTAATGACTGCACAATCATATGCTAATTGGAAGTCGAGGTGAAACAGCTTCTCACGGACAAAAAAATCTCCCGCATTGCGGGAGACTTGATATTCTTCGAAATTCCGACTTTGTCCGTTCGAGTGACTCGCCAGCTTTCTATTTTTTCGTTGAAGACTTCAGTTTCTCTTTAATACGTGCGGCTTTACCACGTAAGTCGCGCATATAATAGAGCTTGGCCTGACGAACGACACCGCGCCGTTTTACGACGATGTCAGCAATCGCCTGACTGTAAGTCTGGAAAACGCGTTCAACACCTTCGCCATACGAAATTTTGCGAACGGTAAATGAAGAGTTCAAACCACGGTTACGCTTCGCTATTACGACGCCTTCAAAAGCCTGCAGACGTTCACGCTCGCCGTCCTTTACTTTCACTTGCACTATGATTGTATCGCCAGGGCTAAAATCCGGCACTTCCCTCGACATCTGTTCTGCTTCTAATTGTTCAATAATATTGCCCATATCTGGCTCCACAAAGGTCTAATTAACTTGATTCCTGTTTACGATGTTGATGAATAAACTCATCCAACAACTCTTTTTGTTCCTGATCCAACTTCAAATCATCTAACATTTCCGGACGTCTCTTCCAGGTCCGGCCGAGGGCTTGTTGCAGGCGCCATCGTCGAATCTGTTCATGATTTCCACTATTCAATACTTCTGGTATCGCTATACCGTCCACAATATCTGGTCTCGTATAATGCGGACAATCCAGCAGGCCATGACTGAACGAATCCTGATCAGCTGAATCCTCGTGTCCCAATACACCCGGCAGAGTTCTACTCATGGCGTCTATAACAACCATTGCAGCGAGTTCACCACCGCTAAGTACATAATCGCCAATCGACCATTCCGCATCAATTTCAGACTCGATCAAGCGTTCGTCTATACCCTCATAACGACCGGCCAGGAGTATTAAATCCTGAGACTGCCCGTTAATGCTCAAATCTTTCTGCGTCAATCTTCTTCCCTGCGGTGACATATAAATTACCTTCGCCGCGGGCAAATTCACTCTGGCGTCAACGATGGCATCTCTCAATGGTTCGAAGCGCATCACCATACCAGGCCCTCCTCCATATGGGCGATCATCAACCGTCCGGTGTACATCCTTAGTGTAGTCCCTCGGGTTATAAGTCGTCAGACTTAAAAGTCCCTTATCCACAGCTCTTCCAGTGATGCCGTATTGTGTAATTGCGGTAAACATCTCTGGAAAAAGGCTTATGACCGCAATTCGTAGCATCTATATATACTCGCCATCCCAGTCAACCAGCATCCGTCCCTTTTCCTGATCAACCTCTTTTATAACGCTACCTTTCAGTAGCGGTACTAAATACTGTACTTCTCCCTTCACCACCAGCACATCATTTGCCCCGGTTTCCTTGATTTCAATCACCCTTCCCAGAAGATGATCTGTCTGGTTAACCACTTCCAGTCCGATCAAATCACACCAGTAATATTCATTCTCCTTCAGAGGCGGTAATTCATCCCTTAGTACTGCAATGTTCAATCCAACAAACGCCAGTGCCGCGTCTCGGTCATTTACGTCCTCAAATTGGGCTATCAATCCTTTGCCCTGAACCTTCCAGCTTGTCACACCCTGCGGCAAACACTTACCCGTCGGCAGCTGAATCAGCAAAGGATTATAAGAAAATATGTTTTCTCTTGGTCGACTATAGGAATAAATTTTCAGCCAACCAGCGACACCATGAAGACCACTGATTCGACCCAGTATGATCTGCTCTTGTTCATCGTCATCGTGCTTCACTATGCAGAATTCAACTCATTCGCACAGCGGGAACATCACACTCAGGCGGCGGCTGTTTCACTCACTTTAACTAACTTGGCAACCCGCTCAGATGCCTGTGCGCCTTGCGAGAGCCAGTATTTCACACGCTCATGATCTATTCGCAATTCTTCTTCTTTACCGGCGGCTATCGGATTGAAAAAACCGAGCCGTTCGATGTAACGTCCATCACGCTTGTTACGTGAGTCTGTGACAACGATATGATAAAAAGGCCGCTTTTTGGCCCCTTTGCGTGATAATCGAATTGTTACCATTCAGTACTTAACCTCATTAAATTGTCAGGATGCCCAAAGCCCCTGCTCGGAAAAGGACGGTATTGTAAGGGATATCAGGCAAAAAGAAAGGGCAGACAGGCACTTAGTTGTCATTTGGCGCATATCGTTTTTCTATCCTTTGTAAGCCACCGTTTAAGATCATCGGCATGCTTATGTCTTCGTGCTACGATTAACGTGTAAATTTACTTCATTTTATTTATCTAAATTCAATCATAACTATTTGTTTTATAATATTTTTTAACAACACTTCATCTAACTTATGAACTCAATTCAAGCGCAAAAAGCCAAGCTTAGAACGGAACTGAAAAAACGACGTCAGGATATTCCAGAACCTTTACGTCGAGAAAAAAATCTCGCCATTCAACAAAAATTACTCTCCCTTGAGGCTATTCGAATCGCAAAATCTATATTTTGTTTTATTTCCCATGGTTCTGAAGTAGATACACATAGCATTATCGACCAATTATTGTTGCTGGATAAGCTAGTAGCCGTCCCAAAACTCATAGAATCGAATTCCATGAATGCCATCCAGTTCCTAGACTGGGAGGAACTCGAAGCGGGACAACTAGGTATCCTCAGCCCACGCGTCAATACCAGGATAATCAGGAAATTTGACGCCACGATCACACCGGGACTAGGCTTTACAGAGGACGGCAAACGACTGGGTTTTGGTCAGGGTTATTACGATCGATGGTTCCAGACAAATGGTGCCGGCATGAAAATCGCCCTCGCCTATGAAACGCAACTCCTGGAAGATCTACTCACTAGCGAGCACGATGTCAAAGTCGACATGATAGTCACTGAAAAAAGGCTCATCATGATGTGATCCTTCAATGGAGGATCATCTCTTGCCAAACCTTACATCTGTTCCACCGTTTCTATCCCTAATAAGCCCAAACCATCATGGATGACACGTGCACAGAGATCGCATAAAGCCAGCCGACTCCGCCGTTCGTCCTCTCCGACATCTTCCTTCAAGATCGGACAGGATTCATAGAAGGAATGAAAACTCGATGCCAGTTCGTAAAGGTAAGTACACAAGCGATGTGGCTCGAGTCGTTCAGCGACCGCCTCAACTGCACTTGAGTATTGATATAATTTCAATGCCAGCGCTTTCTCTGAAGGTGCCCGAATACGTAAGGCGCCATTATCGATAGATTGACGATCAATTTTCCCTTTCCGAAATATGGAGACAATCCGGACATAGGCATTCAGTAAGTAGGGCGCGGTATTACCATCCAGTGCCAACATTCGATCCCAGTCAAATACATAATCCTTAATTCTGTCATTGGATAGATCAGCATATTTCAGTGCCGCCAGGCTAATTATCCTGGCCACCTCGCTACGCTCGACCTCGGACAATTCCGGATTCTTGTTTTCAATAGCAGCATCGACTCTTATTTCTGCTTCATCGAGTAAATCACTCAATTTAATGGTGCCGCCATCTCTCGTTTTATAGGGTTTACGATTGGCACCAAGTACGCTGCCAAATGGCATGTGATCCAGACGTACATTCTCACTTACCCAGCCCGCGCGCCTGACAGCAGCGAACAACATGGCAAAATGCTGCGACTGACGTGCATCAGTAATATATATAATGCGTTCAGCTCTCAGTTCATCAAGACGATAGCGTAGCGCGGCGAGATCTGTTGTCGCATACAAGTAACCACCGTCACTTTTACGTACAATCATGGGCAAGGGCTTCTCGTCTCTATCTTTAAAGCCATCGAGGAAAATAACTGCTGCACCTTCACTCATTTCGAGTATATGGCTTTGTTGCAGGTCTTTGACAATCTCAGGCAAACGCGGATTGTAAAAGCTTTCCGGACAATTATCCGCCTCAGTCAATAACACGCCAAGACGATGATATATCTGGTTGAAATGTTTAATAGACTCCTTCACCAGGTATTGCCAAATTCGCAGTGTGTACTCATCTCCTCCCTGCAAAGCAACCACCCGATTTCTGGCACGTTCGTTGAAATCAGTGTCCGAATCGAACTTCTGCTTTGATTCCTGATAAAGCAAATTCAGATCGCTAATTGAGCTATCGGATTTTTTTTCATCCCAGTCAGAATCAATCAGGTATTCGATCAACATGCCAAATTGGGTTCCCCAATCTCCCATGTGGTTTTGACGAATCACCTTATGCCCTTGAATCATTAAGACACGCACCATGGCATCGCCAATAACAGTCGAACGTAAGTGACCAACATGCATTTCCTTGGCGACATTCGGGGCGGAGTAATCAACGACTACAGTCTGCGGTAAAGCGACTAGTTTCACGCCTAATCGTTTGTCTTCGGCTATGGAACGTAGTTGCTCGTCTATGAAAGTTTGACTCAAATACAAATTAATAAAGCCGGGACCTGCTATCTCAATCTTCTCGCATATGTCCTCCAGTGCCAGCCTGGCAACAATTGCACTGGCAATGTTTCGCGGTTTATCTCCCAACTTTTTTGCCAGACTCATAGCAAGGTTAGCCTGATAATCACCAAAATCAGGATTGCTGGTGACATTAATTAAGGGATTAATGTTGCTATGCTCATCTCCGTAGACGATTTTAATCGCAGCAGAAAATCGTTTGGAAAGCGTTGTTAAGATGTCAGTCATGGGGGCGCTATGGTGTCTGTAAGCAACGCTTTCGTCAATATCACTTTGATATCGTTCTCGATGTGCATTACAAACTTTTTTCTATGGTTTAGTAAATGATTCCAATTCCATAATGATTTCACCTTTGGCGAAAGCATCGTTAGTGCTTGTTTCCGTTAAAACAGACTTAATTAATCCAACACCAGGTGCGAACCACTTAGATTCCTTAATCTCAACCAGGGTACGTCCTATACGATTATTTCCTGAATTAAAGGCAAATCCGCTTGTATCTATCTTAATACAATGTTCGAATTTACCGGCAGGCACCTTGATTACAGCGTTAATTGAATCGATACGATTTTTGACGGGCACTTTGGCTCTGAGCTGATTAACACCGACATCTCCGGGCTTCCCATTTCGCAAAGTCCGCGTGCTTACAATACTTTCCCATTCCATTCCCTCTTCCAGCTTATTGGGTAAGATCAGATGCTTATCTTCAATTAAATCTACCTGAGGGCCTTTCGCCACGAGGTAGGCAACACGCTCAATTCCGATATCGCTATGGCGAAATAATATCTGAGTGCCTGTTAACGAGCGTTGTATATAGGTCGTATCATCATTAATAAGTTGAGATCCAAGACTACTAAGATAATACTTTTGTTGTTCGGAGCCTCCCACAGTGCTTGCGTGTATATTATAATGCCACTCGTAGCCTTCCTTTAATGGGAAATAGCTTGAATCCTGTTCGGCACAACCATTTATCAACGAATACAGGCACAGCATGCACAAAATATTTTTGAGTATATTTAGGTGAGGTTTATCCATTTTTTTATGCCAATCCCGATGATATTTACCTTGGTCAGGTAATCTCTTATCCATGTCGTCAATTTTTTCTAACTTCACATGTCTAATATCCGCTGCATAACATGGTTCAGATTAAATAGAGAGACAGGATAACCATTACTCAAAAATACAGCTTAAAGTGGAAACTATTATTCCTCACTCTCTGCGTTCCTTTTTTCTGTCCTTGCGGCTCCATGCGCCCGCCAATATAGAGCCCGTAATGTTATGCCAGACGCTAAATAGTGCTCCAGGTAAAGCGGCAGCCGCAGGAAAATACGTCTGTGCCAGCGCGACTGCCAGTCCCGAATTCTGCATGCCAACTTCAATCGCGATGGTACGTCGCTGGCGTTCATCAAGGCCCAGCATTTTTGAAATATAATAGCCACTTGCCAGTCCTAAGAGGTTATGCCAAAAAATTGCGGCAATTACTGGCAGGGCTAGTAGAAATAATTGCGCCTGATTCAAGGCTACGATGATACCTATAATAAGTACTATCGCGGCTACCGAAACAAAGGGAAACGTGCGTTTAATAAAATGAAGATAATCTCCAAAATAATAATTAGCGAGTACACCTATGCTGACAGGCAATAAAATTATTTTAAAAATATTGAACATCATATCGAGTATAGGTACGGGAACACTTTGTCCAACATAAATCCAGATTAAAACTGGCGTAAACAAAACGGCGAGTAAAGTTGAAACAGTGGTTAAGGAGATGGACAAAGCAACATCACCTCGAGCCAAATAACAAATAACATTTGATGCTGTACCGCCGGGACATGAACCAAGTAATATCATGCCCACCAACAGCGCTTCTGGTAAGGCAAACAGGGTACTGATTAGAAAGGCGATTAAGGGCATTAACAAGAACTGCAAACCAACCCCGATCACAATCAGGCGGGGACGGCGGAGTATCTCAAGAAAGTTCTCTGGTCGTAAGGTCATTCCCATACCTAGCATGACCACCCCCAGTAGAGGCACAATAGCGCTTTTATAGGGTGACAATAAGTCTGGGTAGCGAATGGATAATAGTGATATGGCGATTGCACCAAGAGGGAAAAATAATGTCGCAGGCATTAAGGTATGATATATTTTTTTATTTATAAATCAATAAATTATGATGATTACTATGACTATTTCAAATTGGCGGAGCCTGCTTGTATTTATACTTAGCCTTACGTCGTTTTGGCTGAAAGCTGAAATCAAACTAAACAATGACCCGGTTGACTGGCCCTTGTATGGACGTACTTATGACAACCAACGTTTTAGCCCACTGGATCAAATCAACACTAATAATGTTCAACAACTAAAACTCGCCTGGCGCTACAAAACCGGCAAATTCGGCTCATTCCAAACCTCCCCTATTGTTGTTGATGGTCTTATGTATATCACCACCCCATTTAATGATGTGATTGCTCTTGATGCAAAATCCGGAAACGAAATCTGGCGTTACCAGCATCAGCTAGAAACCAGCAATTATTGCTGTGGCCCGGCAAACCGGGGGGCCGCCGTTGCGAAGGGTATTGTCTACACAGTCACGATAGATGCACGCTTGATTGCACTTGACCAACAAAGCGGCGAGGTTCTCTGGGATAAATCGATAAGTGATGTCGAGGCCGGAAATGGAGAAGTACTCGAACCCTTGCTCGGTGTAGAAGAACTCCTGGGCGCGACTCAAACCGGGCAAACAGGCTACAGCGCTAACCTCGCACCTCAGGTTTATGACGATAAAATATTTGTCGGTATAACTGGTGCCGGTTATGGACTGCACATGAATTTGGAAGAAAACGGTAAACAAATACTCTCGGTAGGTGGTCTATCCGGCGGAGGTCATGGTCTGCGTGGATTTCTTGTAGCTTATGATGCGCTTAGCGGAGAGGAAATCTGGCGTTGGTACAGCGTGCCTGAAAAAAATTGGCAAGGTCAATGGTTGGAGAAGACAGCATTCGGCCAATCCTTGAACCGTAATATCCCTTTGGAAAAAGAGGCCAACAAAAAATACCACGATACCTGGCGCTATGGTGGCGGCTCTGTTTGGACAACGCCTGCCATTGATCCCAGCTTAGGTTTGATCTATGTAGGCACAGGCAATCCTTCTCCACAAATGGACGACTCCACTCGACCTGGTGACAATTTATACACCGTCAGTCTGGTTGCACTTGACTTCAACACTGGAAAAATCCGTTGGCATTATCAACAGGTTCCCCATGACCGTTGGGGCTATGATGTGGCCAGCCCGCCAGTATTATTCGACCTTCAGCACGAAGGAAAAACGATCAAGGCCATTGGCCAGGCCAGTAAACTGGGCTGGTTTTTTATTCATGATCGCGAAACGGGTGAATTGATTCGAAAATCTGAAGCTTTTATTAAACAGGAGAATTTATTTGCCCGACCCAATGAAAACGGCGTACGCATTGTACCTGGCACTCTCGGTGCGACCTCCTGGTCGCCGGTCGCCTACTACCCTAAACTAAACACCGTCTACATAGCGGGTATCTACCAGCCTTCCCTGTTCTATTCTCGAAAACTAACACCTTCACCGGGCAAGCCCTGGGAAAGTTACACTTTCTTTAGACAAAGCAACGAAGCAGATTGGGGAGTGTTTTCGGCCATTGATACCACTACCGGAAAAATAAAATGGCAACAAAAGACCGATGATCCGATGGTCGGTGGTACCCTGGTGACAGAAGGTGATCTGGTATTCACCGGTGAGGGTAATGGCAGTTTTAATGCCTACAACGCGAACACTGGAAACAAACTATGGGCTTACAAAAGTGAATTCGGCGTCAATGCACCGCCCATAACATTTATGATAGACAATAAGCAATACATAGCTGTGGCTGCTGGTGGAAACAAATTATACGGTTATAAGACTGGCGATGAAGTATTGGTCTTTCGCCTGGATTGAGTGGAGGCGAAGTTATAAATCGACTTGAGCACCCCAGAGGTCATACTCCCCCGCACTGTCGATTTTTACTTTAATTAAATCACCGATCGATAATTCTGTCTCACTTCGGACAAACACATTGCCATCAATTTCCGGAGCGTCCGCATAGCTACGTCCGATAATATCCTCGCCGTCTATTTCGTCGATTAGAACTTCAAGACTACGACCCACTTTGTCCTTTAATTTCTGCTCACTTATCTCGGCCTGGGTCTGCATGAACCTGTTCCAGCGCTCCTGTTTAATTTCCTCAACTATCGGATTAGCCTGCTCGTTTGCCTTTGCACCCTCTACCGCTGAGTATTGAAAACAGCCCACACGGTCCAACTGAGCTTCGTTCAGGAAATTTAATAATTCGCCAAACTCCTCTTCGGTTTCACCCGGAAAACCAACGATAAAAGTGGATCGAATGGTGATATCTGCACAGATTTCTCGCCAGGCCCTGATCCGTTCAAGATTATTCTCAGTCGCAGCAGGCCGTCGCATCCTTTTCAATACTGCGGCGCTACCATGTTGAAAGGGTATATCAAGATAGGGCAAGATTCTTCGTTCTGCCATTAGCGGTATGATTTTATCCACATGGGGGTAGGGATAGACGTAATGCAGGCGTATCCAGATACCTAAAGTGCCCAAGGCTTCGCACAGGTTTTGTAAATCCGACTTCATCGGACGCCCACCCCAGAAACCAGTTCGATATTTTATATCTGAACCATAGGCGCTGGTATCCTGAGATATGATCAATAATTCTTTCACGCCTGCCTTAACCAGTCCTTCCGCTTCTCGCATTACATCATCAATACTTCGACTGCTCAGTTTGCCGCGCATGGTGGGGATAATACAAAAACTACATTTATGGTTACAACCTTCCGATATTTTTAAATAAGCATAGTGTCGTGGTGTTAGCTTTATTCCGTGTTCGGGCACCAAATCAGAAAATGGATCATGTTCTTTGTGGTGTGGAGCGTACTGGTGAACTGCGCTGACGACCTGTTCATACTGTTGTGGGCCAGTAACACTTAAAACTTGCGGGTGAACCTTACGTATATCGTCTTCATGTACACCAAGACAACCGGTGACAATAACCTTGCCATTTTCATGTAAAGCCTCACCAATAGCCTCTAGAGACTCAGCTTTCGCACTGTCAATAAAGCCACAGGTATTGACGACAACTATGCTGGCATCGACATAGCTTGATGTGATCTCGTAACCATCAACTCGTAATTGGGTCAGAATGCGCTCGGAATCAACCAGGGCCTTAGGGCAACCAAGGCTGACAAATCCTACTTTAGGTGGGGACACACGAATTAAACTCTTTAAAAAACGACATTCTACCGCTTTTTTAAAAACCAGACTCTCTTATTAATACCGTCGCAATAAGATCATACGTTCGAAATGCAAAACTTCTAGGCTCGCCTTTTATATGTATCTCGCCTCTGACAACTCTAGGAATAGTTTTTTCCAGGTTTAGTGGTTCAAATTTAATCCGATAAAGTGACTCTTCTGGCACCAGCCCTTTTTCCTTGTCTTCGCGAACTGCTACATCACCGCCATAGATTGAAGCAAAATACAGAGTGTTCATCACCTGAATATTTGCGTCTTCAATTTCCACA
This sequence comes from Planctomycetota bacterium, assembly GCA_047638675.1. Classification (GTDB taxonomy): domain Bacteria; phylum Pseudomonadota; class Gammaproteobacteria; order Eutrophobiales; family Eutrophobiaceae; genus WLWS01. Next base: position 23,902 of record JBLIML010000034.1, read on the forward strand.
ACCCGGGCGTCCACCGTATCAAGTTCAGGTTCATCCGGTATAAAAGTAGCTTCCTGGTCCAATTTTACCTGGGCAAGTTTTCTGCCCTCGATGACTCCTTGCAAGGTATAAGTATCTAATTGCGCGATATGGGCGAGTCTCAATTTCGAATTTATCCAACGCCCTTGATGAAGGTTGTTGTCCATATCAACCACCGTACCTTCAATGGGTGACCTGACAATCAGTTCTTCTTTCATTTCGTAAAATCCATCGAGGCGCGATTGCAATTCCTGCAATTGTTGAAAAACCACCTGCATATTGGCCAGGTCATCAACATTACTTGCACGACGTTGTGAACGTAATTTTGTCACCTCGTACTGTCGCTGCGCCCTATTGATTTCATCTTCCAAACTGGGTGAGTCAAGAATCAAAATTGCCTCCCCTGCCTCAACTTTATCGCCTTCTTTAACGAAGACCTCTTTTATCACACCAGGAGAGACACTATGTATAGTCGCATCATTAGTAGCTTGTAAAATAGCAGGCGTGCCAATTCTTGTATTCCACGGTATAAAAAATAAGGATAGAGCAATAAAACATATCACTGTCGTTATTCGATACCGCTGAGATGCCCGAATATCATCTTTCATCGTTTTCCACACAGCAATCTCCTTCATAACTGGCTGTACAATAAACCAGATTATTTCCACTATGAATAACAGCAAGCCCAATACTTTAAAGAAAAAATAATATACAAGTAAAGCTATGCCAAGGAACAGAAAAAATCGATAAATCCACACAGACCACGCATACACAATTAATTTTCTTCTCAACAAGGGAGGATATCCCCCTGGTGCAGTTTCGCCGAGATCAAAAAGTAACTCGCGTAAGCGCCACTTGCCAAGGGCAAACGATCGATCCTGTAAATTTTCAACACCAAGTAGATCAGATAAAATGTAATATCCATCAAAGCGCATCAGGATATTAAGATTTATAGCGAGGGACATTATCCAACTCGTTGTCGCAATGATAAAAGCAGCGCTGCGGACCAGACCATCAGGTAGAAAACTCCACAAGAAAGTAAAAATCACGGCAAGATAAAGTTCGGCAAACATTCCTCCTGCGCCAATCAACAGTCGCTGCCTTTTTGAATTTAATCGCCATGAATCAGTGGTGTCGGTATACAGAACAGGCATCATCACCATCATTGCAATACCCATGGAGGCTACCTTGCTACCGAAGCGGGTTGCTGTGTAAGCATGACCCAATTCATGAATTATCTTGATAAACACCAACGCAATAAAATAGAAAGCAGCACCTTCAATATTGAAAAAGTACGAAAAAGTGCTTATAAAATTTTCCCATTGTCTGGCCACCAGATACAAACCTAGAAAACCAATCGCAAGCATGCTTCTACGAAACGGTTTCGAATAAAAGGGCTCAACAAGTGGCAGCGTTCTTTTTAAGAAACGACGAGGTCTGAAAATAGGGATCCGAATAAATAAATAATTTTTTACCAGCCAGGAATACCACTTCGTATTGGTTGCCAAATACTGCGCCAAATAGTCGGAACTGCTTCCGCTTGCGGAATCACGGGTAAGATTGTGTGCGTGCAGAAATTCGATCAGTTTTTCGATATCCTTCGTCTGTAACCGTGCACTTGTTTCGCTCGAAACGTGTTCAAGCAAAGCGCCAACACTGCCGAGATTCCAGCGGGAGATTAGTTGAAAAGCAGACCAGCCTATACGGAAAAACTTGTTGCAAACCGGGTCATAGATATTCCACGTCGGCGCGCCACTGATGGCGGCGGGACCTTTTAATAATTGCAGATCTTCTCTTAAACGAGGGAGTGGAACAGGGGCATCGGCAACACTATTCATATACCCACGAATTGGCGCAAGGCGGAAATTGGGCGTCTAAATAAATAATAGAAAAGGCTCACCCTCTTTTCGTATAATTTTGCCGTTCCCTGCAATCCGATTCGTTTTTGTATATCAGATTCAGAAAACTCTGCGTCAATACGATAAGCCAGCGTGCCTTCCGGGGTAAGTGTTGCCTCATAACTTGTATGGGTGACATGACCTGATATTGATTTCAAGGGGTCAACGTCCAGAAAGATTTTTACTTCAGCGCCTTCAACAAGAAATATCGCATCAGCAACAGGTAAGTTGATACGCAACTTTATTTTACCTGGATCAGCGATTTGCATGATTTGTTCGCCTATTTGAACCGGGCGTCCAACCCAATCTGACTTATCTGTATATATTAGCAATCCATGTTTAGAGGCTTTTACCTCAACTTGATCAAGCATATCCATTGCATACTTGCTCTCTGCCCTGCTGAGCTCAACTTGTGCCTTTAACAGCGCCACTTTCGCATTACTCAAAGGATCGCGAAAAGCTTCTTGCGATGCTTTATGAAATTCTGCAACAGCAACCGCCAGGGTTTTCTCAGCCACCTGATATTTATTTCGTAAATCTGTATCTTCGTACTTAAATAAAAGCCTGTCCTTTGACACCATTACATTCGGCGGCACCATGATATCGGCGATCACACCGCTCATGGGCGCACTTACTATTGCTGGTTCCTTTGCGACAATTTCTACCGGAGCAAGCGCTGATATCCTTACAGGAATAACAAAAAAACTGATTATAATAAATAATACCGAGCCTAAAATTATGCGCTCATAGTGCGGGGATTTTTTTAATTTATCTTTACCCAATAATGCATACCATGCATGTGCATAGGTATCGGACAGTCGCTTCAATAACGTGGCTTCGCTAGCTTTCCATGGAGTTTCACGAGCCAACCAGACGCCGCCAAGGCTAGTCCCGTCGGCCAGTTTCAAAGGACACCATAATACACACGGCAGGGAAAATTCTTTCCACTCCTCGCGCATTTCTTCCGGACAGCGCTCAACATCCAAATATTGAACA
>JBLIML010000035.1:0-26704 GCA_047638675.1 Planctomycetota bacterium
CCTCCTGCTCATTATATCCAGGACAGGAAGCGCTTTCGCTTTTTTTCTTTTTTACAATGACTATTTCATTTGTTAATTGTGTTTCGAAATAAGCCTACTCTGCATTATATCGATATCGGCTGTAAGCATTATAACCGTAAGTTCCAATGGTATAGCCAACACCGAAAGCCCCACTCAAATACCCTAAACCTCTAGAAAACCTAGCTGCAGCGGCTAAATTCTTCGGACTAAATATTCCTCCAGTTCCTGTTGCAAATCTTAGCCCTCCGCTAACATTATTTATCTCATAAATATTGAGCTCACGGAGCTGCCCTCTATACTTTCCTGATTTCATAATTTCTCTCCTTGTAAATTTTTACTATAAATCTCCTTTAGCTAACAACAATTCTCAAAAACGAACATATCAAATTATTTTGTTAGCGCCGAGATTAATTATCTGCCTGATTCCAGCTTATGTCTGTGAACAATAGTGTCAATATTTCTGTTATTTTCTGCCAACATTGATTTGGCTTCTGAAAAACTCAATCCCGTCCATCGCTTGAATGATCTGTAAAAATGAGAAATATCAGAAAGACCCAGAAGTTCTACAATGTTCTGTCCGCAGACCATGTTGCGGCTCAAATAATTGAGGCAACGTCTCTTCCTTTCTTCATCCAGTAATTTATGAAAGCCTGTGTTCTCTTTTTTGAGCTTTCTCGACAGGGTCCTCGAACTCATGTTCATGTATTTTGAGACTTCCTCTCTATTAACATGTCCAAGATCTGTTTTGCTTTTTAAAAAAATAATCACTTTAGGACCTACTTTCTTTCCTGATTTAATACCCATACTACAGAGCTTATCGAGAAGATAAGCTATATCTTCCTGAGTTAAATTCTCATTATCTACACAATTTAGAACATCCCTGTCAATCATCCTTGTATCCTGATTTTATACTACTGTTTTCTTATGTGAGATCTGCAAGCTAGTTTTTTGCGATAATTTCCTCTAAAACACCCTCTCTCAATAAATATACGCGGCTTGCAGATTGTATTGTCTCTGGTCGATGGGCAATGATAATTCGAGTAATGCCAAGCTTGCCTATTGACTCGCTAATCATGCGCTCAGTTGTTACATCAAGGTGAGCTGTCCCTTCGTCCATAAAAAGGATTTTCGGCTGTCGATAAAGTGCTCTGGCTAACATGATTCGTTGCTTTTGTCCCCCAGAGAGCGCGGCTCCCATGTCACCGATAAAACTTTCATAGTTCATGGGCATCATCATGATTTCTTCATGGATCATGGCAGTAGTGGCGGCGGCAATGACGCGTTTCATTTTCACTTCAGTGTCAAAAAAAGCTATGTTTTCAGCAATGGAACCTGCAAACAGATCGTCCTCCTGCATGACAACTCCGATTTGTTTGCGATAGAGACTGAGGCCGTAAACACTCAATGATTTATCATCAAGCTGGATTTGCCCCCTGGTCACTGTGAATAAGCTCGTCATGATCTTGAGGAGGGTTGTCTTCCCACAACCTGAGGGACCAATAATGGCTATGAATTCGCCAGCTTCTATATTGAGACTCACCCCTTTTAGAATGTCTTCCGCATCACTACTATAACGAAAATAAATATTCTCAAGCGTCAAATTGCCAGTAATAGACAGCTGTTGAGAATGCTCATCAACATGCACGCCCTGCTCCTCCTGCTCACCAAGCGCAATGTCTGCGACACGCTCAAAGTGAAGTCCCAGGAGGCGATATTCAATCACTTTCTCAATCAATCCTGATGCTTTATCCGTGAAATTTTGCTTATACGCCATAAAGGCGAAAATCATGCCTATGCTAAATTCTCCGGCCATAATCATCTTGATAGCAACATAGATAATCAGGATATTCTCAAACCCGAAAATCGCCTGATTAGCGGTTTGGAACCAGATACTCAGTTTTCCCATTTTTGCTGTTTCATTGATCACTTCAGCATATTTATTTTGCCAGATGTGAGCACGCTCATTTTCACAAGCAAAAAGTTTGAGGCTGGTAATGCCGCGCACGGTTTCTATAAACGTCGTGTTTTCCGCGGCCTCGCTGACTATCACCGCTTCTTGCGCCGCGCGATAAGGTTTATAAAAAATCAGGCGAAGGCAGAAATAAAAAATCCAGGCTGTGAATGCAATAGCCGCAAGAACAGGACTGTAAACAAACATCATCACGAGTGTTGTAATAGCCATAATGCCGTCCAGAAGCCCCGCGATAAGACCCTCTGTTATCATCGACCGGATGGGTTCCATGGATCCGAAACGCGAGACAATGTCACCAATATGACGTTTTTCGAAGAAATCAACAGGCAGTTTGATGAGATGTCGGAATAAGTTACTTACCATCTGGTACGACAGCATGCTGCCAAAATAGAGAAGAACATAACTGCGCAAAGTTTGGCTTATGAAATTGATAAGAGTAAAACCAGCAAAACCCAGCGCTAGCAGCAACATAAGATCCGTATCAAACTTGCTAAGTACTTCATCAACAGCGATTTGCAAATAGAAAGGGCTCGCAAGCACAAAGAGTTGCAGGATTATCGACAACACAAAAATTTGTAACAGATTACGTTTCAGACCGTATATCCGATCCCACATATCAATCAGCCTGAACGTGGTTTTTTCTTTCTGCCTCTTAAACTTTTCAGATGGCGTTAACTCAAGGGCGATTCCTGTAAAGTGATTTGAAAAATCTGCCGCCGTATAAATACGTTCGCCCAGAGCCGGATCATGAATAACGAATTTATTCCTGGACACAGATTTCAGTACGACGAAGTGATTCATGTCCCAATGAACAATTGCAGGTAATCGTACTTGCTTAATCAGCTCCAACGGTGCCTTGATAGGACGAGAAGCAAAATTCAATTTGCTCGCAAGGTCCATAAGTGATTTCAAGGTCATTCCCTGCAGGCTTGTCGTATGCTTTCGACGTAATGCAGCGATGTCTGTGCTGAAGCCGTAGTAGCTGGCTATCATGGCGAGACAGGCAATGCCACATTCCGCAGCCTCGTTTTGCCGAATCATCGGCAAGCGGTAAGCACCCGATAAATTCAATGTACTTATGCTCATGCTCTATCTCTCACAGCACGTAGCGGTGCTAACAACCAATCCAGGAAGCTGCGGCGTTCCAGAATAATGTTGGCCCTTAATGTCATGCCGGACTGCAAGATAATTTCTTTGCCTCTTGCATCAATGGTTTTTTTTTCGATATTAGCAGTAACTCTGTACACCGGTTCTTTCAGTTCAAAAGGGGCAAGTATTTCTCCAGGCGCAAGGATGCTTTCGGTTACGGCTGTTATCGTGGCATTGTGGGATCCAAAGAATTGATAGGGAAAGGCATCATATAAAAGTTTTACTTGCTGCCCTTTTTCCACAAAGCCAATGGCGCGGCTTGGAACAAACAGTTCTGCTTCTAGCACACTACCTGCGGGCAATATTGTTAAGAGGGGTTGGCCCGACTGAACTGAACGTCCAATGCTATCCATGCTTATTGAGAGCACTTTGCCTTCAACGGAAGAGCTTATAGTATAAGCACTGCGCCCTGACAGTTCGGTTTTTTTGCCCTCAAGTTCCGCCTGCTGGGACATCAATCTTGCCAGACGCTGCTTGCTCTCATTGGGTAATTGCAGCAAGCGTATTTTATGTTGCTTTAGTGTTGATTCTTCAGAACTTAGTTCCTGTTCTCTGAGCTTTACCTGAGATTTTTGATTTAGCCACTCCCGACGTCTATTTTTGGACGCTTCTTTACTGATATACCCCTGTCTTAGTAGATTTTGAACATCATTGAAAGCACCTTCAGCGGAATTGGCAATCTGTCTTTGAAGTTCTAACTGTCCTCCAAGAGATTGCACTCTCAGAGCCACAGCTTCTTGTTCAAAAGTTAGACGGGCAATCTCCGCTTCTCGTTGATTGTTCTCGAGAGTAATTTGAGTTTGTAATTCCATTTCCTGCCGGGACAAAGCTGCCAGCGCTTTGTCTGCAAAAGAAATGCCATCGGAAGTGCTTGTGGAGACTAAAATTGCCGCGAGCTTTTGCCCCGACTTTATTGTGTCATTCTCCTTTACATCGATAGATTCAAGCGTACCAAAGCGGGGAGTCTGTATTTTTACAAGCCCCTTGCTTGGCACAAGATGTCCAATTACATTTTCGCTACGCGCGTAATTTCCACTGACAAGAATTATTGAGCTGAAAGTAACAATCGAAATAATCAAAAGTCCGAGCACCGAGAATGATACGGGCTGGATAAGAAAGACGTCGCCGTGCAGTTTGTGTCTTTTTGCTTTTATCGCTTCCTTGCGAAACATTCCTTGTTTCCTTTTCTTCGTCCTGAAGGGTGGACTTTAGCACATAAAAATGATTCCTGAAAAGAACCTTTCCCATCGGCAGATAGATATTAGTAAAAACAATTTTTTATCAGAGAGTTATGAACAAGTTGTTAGCGTGGAACTAAACAATGAATATGAATTGAAAAGGCTTATCCTTGGGAAGGCAAACATTCTGCTATAAACCCGTCCGGGTCATCAATGGCGTGAGAACAGTCAAGGTACAGGACCGGAGCTTCTTTAGGAGGAGGCCGGGAGCCGAACACGCGTAAACAAAATATCGTTTATGTGTGTTGCCCTCCAGTCCCTGGCCTTGACTGTTCTCACACCACTGTTACTTCTTATGTAACTACTGATTAGCGTCTATTAAATATTCCTCTACTGGCACACAACCGCAGCTCAGGTTTTTGTCGCCATGAACATTATCTATCCTGCCAACTGGTGGCCAATACTTGTCATCGCGTATATTGGTCATGGGGAAAAACGCCTGGCTTTTACTATAGGGTTTTACCCAGCCATCCTGCAACAACAATTTATAAGTATGAGGCGCATTTTTCAGGATATTATCCAATTTATCAACCCCACCAGCCTCAATAAGCTGAATTTCTTTACGTATACCAATCATTGCCTCGCAAAAGCGATCAAGTTCTCGTTTATTTTCGCTTTCTGTAGGCTCAATCATCAAGGTATCAGCCACTGGAAAAGACATAGTGGGTGCATGAAAGCCATAGTCAATTAATCGCTTGGCGACATCATCAACGCTGATGCCACATGAATCTTTGATATTGCGTAAATCAATAATACATTCATGGGCGACCATGCCATTCTTGCCCGTGTACAGAATCGGATAGTAAGGAGACAAACGTTTGGCGATATAGTTCGCACTAAGTATCGCAACCATGGTGGCTCTGCGTAAACCATGAGCACCCATCATGGCAATATAAGCCCATGAAATACTCAATATACTCGCCGAACCCCAGGGTGCGGCAGATACCGTACCTATCGTGCCCTCCTTCCCTGCAGCCGGATTGACACCATCGACAACGGGATGATCCGGTAAATAGGGAGCCAGATGCACCCGCACCCCAATAGGTCCCATGCCAGGTCCACCGCCGCCGTGGGGAATACTGAAGGTTTTGTGCAGATTAATATGCATTACATCCGCTCCGATATCGCCAGGACGACATATCCCAACGAGAGCATTCATATTCGCACCATCCATATACACCTGAGCACCGTATTCATGAATAATATCGCAAATGTCGCAAATCGCGTCTTCATAGACACCATGAGTGGAAGGATAGGTAATCATCAAGGCAGAAAGATTCTTCTTATGCGTTTCTGCTTTGTCTTTTAGATCGGCCAGGTCAACATTACCCTTGTCATCACAGCTGATAATGACCACTTTCAATCCGGCCATGACAGCACTGGCCGGATTGGTGCCATGAGCGGAAGCCGGAATGAGGCAAATATCTCTGTGTCCTTCTTTACAGACCTCCTGATATTTTCGAATAACCAGTAAGCCTGCATATTCTCCCTGAGAACCGGCATTGGGCTGGAGCGAGAAAGCCGTGAAACCGGTGAGATCACATAACATTTCTTCCAGCTCTTCAAACATCTGCTGGTAACCCTGGGTTTGATCTAGCGGCGCAAAGGGATGCATCGCACTGAATTCCCGGTAAGACAAAGCCTGTAATTCAGTCGAGGCATTTAATTTCATTGTGCACGAACCCAGAGGAATCATGGCTCTATCCAGTGCAATATCCCGTCTTGCAAGCCAACGCATATAACGCATCATTTCCGTTTCACTGTGATACAGGGCAAATACGGGGTGGCTAAGAATGGCGTTGTTTCGTGATAGATAGCCAGGGATGTTTTCTTCGTTTCTCACATCTAATTGACCAATATCCAGATGTTGATCTGCATCCGAGGCGAAGGCACGCCAGATCAATTTCAGGTCCTGTTTTGTAGTGGTTTCGTCGAAAGTGATACCAAGAGAGTCGGCATCAATCACACGTACATTGATTCTCGATTCCCTCGCTTTTGCGGCTATTCGCCGCGCTTTGCTTTGCACACGTACCGTGATTGTGTCAAAAAAACACTCGCTGGCAACATCGAAACCTAATTGTCTGAGACCTGTTGCCAGAATTTGGCTAAGCCGATGCACACGACTCGCAATCAAATGGAGACCCCTTGGACCATGGTAGACGGCATAAAACCCTGCAATAACCGCGAGCAGAACTTGCGAGGTACAGATATTGCTAGTGGCCTTCTCACGACGTATATGCTGTTCACGAGTTTGCAAGGCCATACGTAAGGCGACTTCGCCCGTGTTATCAACCGAGACGCCTATTACGCGCCCGGGCATTGAACGGACAAACTTTTCTCGCGTTGCGAAAAATGCGGCATGCGGACCACCGTAACCCATGGAGACACCAAAGCGTTGGCTATTACCCAGTACAATATCAGCATCCATTTCACCGGGAGACTTAAGAATCACCAGCGCAAGTATGTCAGCGGCCACCGTCGCGATCGCCGATTGCGTATGTGCCTGATTGATGACCTTTGAGATATTCCGAATCTCGCCGCTGGAGCCTGGATATTGTAGCAGCACGCCAAATACCTCATGATCTTCCAATTCCGTTTCCGCATCTCCTGTTATGATCTCAAAGCCGAAATATTTGGCTCTGGTCTTTACTACGGCAATGGTTTGAGGATGACAATCCTGGTCAACGAAGTAGCTATTACTTTTACTCTTGCCTACCCGCTTTGACATACTCATGGCTTCAGCTGCGGCGGTGGCTTCGTCTAACATTGAGGCATTAGCAATCTCCATACCAGTCAGATCGCTAATCATTTGTTGAAAATTCAGTAAGGCTTCCAGTCTGCCCTGACTGATCTCGGCTTGATAGGGCGTATAGGCGGTATACCAGGCAGGATTTTCCAGCACGTTACGTTTTATGACGGCGGGCATGATGGTACCGTGGTAGCCCATGCCAATCATGGTGGTGAAAACTTGATTGCGCTCGCGCATCTTACGTAAGCGGGTAATGACTTCGCGTTCGCTAATGGTATTGGTAAGCGATAGTTCTTCTTTGACAATAATACTATCAGGCACTGCCCGCTCTATTATGTCTTCAAGGGAAGATAGCCCAAGTTCAGCAACCATTTCCGACAATTGCGAGGTGTCAGGCCCGATGTGCCGATGAATAAAATCACCGCGCATCTCCAGTTCGTCGAGTGTTTTGCGTATTGCCACCATGTCTGTCTTCTCCAGTACAAGGTTTTTGGGGGACGCTTAATTTGCAGAAGCGTCGTTACAAAAAATTAATTATAAGGTACTTAGAAACGCTTCATAGGCAGCTTCATCCATAAACGAATTCAACGCGTCGCTCTCAGCAGGTCGAATTCTGAAAAACCAGCCCGCACCCATCGGCTCTTTATTGACGAGCTCAGGTTCATCAGCTAACTGTTCATTCACAGAAACAACTTCACCACTTAAAGGTGACTTCACTTCACCTGCGGCCTTCACGGATTCGACCACGGCGACTTCGTTTCCGGCGATAATATTGCTCCCAGGCTCAGGAAGCTCCACATAAACCACATCACCCAGTTGTTCCTGTGCGTAGTCGCTAATGCCGATTGTGACATTCCCATCTTCTTCCAGACGCAACCATTCATGATCTTCGGTGTATTTTACGTCGCTCATTTCATACTCCAGGCTCAGTGTTTATAATATTGATGTTTAACAAAGGGTAAATCTGCGACACATATTGTATGAAAACGATTGCGGATTTCCACTTGTAATTCAGTGCCAGTCTGAATGTATTCGTTGGCAAGGTATCCCATTGCCACTGGTCCGTTCAAAGTGGGGCCAAAACCACCACTGCTAACGCGTCCAATTTCCAGGCCTTCGAGATTAAGAATAGCAACCCCTTCTCTTATTGGCATTTTCCCTTCCGCTAGTAATCCGACGAGGCGTTTATCCGTGCCGTTATCCCATTGCTTTAATATAATTCGGGCGCCGGGAAAATCAGCGACAGCACTACCATCTCGATATTTTTTGGCAACTGCCCAGTGTAAATTTGCTTCGATTGGTGAGGTCGTCTTGCCAATGTCATGTCCATGAAGACACAAACCTGCTTCTAGCCTCAGGGAATCCCGTGCGCCAAGGCCGACAGGTAAAACCTCGGAAAACTCCAGTAATAACTCTGCCAACTTCTCTGCATGAGCATTTGATACAGAGATTTCGAAACCATCTTCGCCAGTGTAGCCGCAACGGTTTATTAAACACACTTTGCCCTTTATTTCGAATTCTCTGGCAGTCATAAAACCAAGACGGCCAATTGCAGGATCCAAAGTATTCAGTACTCCTGCCGCCTGCGGACCCTGCAAAGCCAACAAAGCATGATCGACCATCATTTCGACACGACAGGTGAGATCTAAACAAGCTTTCAAATAGGAATAATCGCTATGTTTATTTGCCGCATTAACCACAACAAAAAGCCCGCCCGGTATTTTTGTTACCATCACATCATCGACGATGCCGCCCTCATTATTGGTCAATAAAGTGTAACGCTGCTGGAAGTCCTCTAGACCTGTAATATCACCCGTCACCAATGTTTCCAGTGCGGCAGCCGCGTTATCGCCGATTATGCGTATTTGCCCCATATGAGAGACATCGAAAAGTCCGGCATGCGCACGCGTATGCAGATGTTCGGATTTTATGCCTTCCGGGAATTGCACCGGCATGGAATAACCAGCGAAATCGACCATTTTTCCCTTCAATCGGGTATGCAAAGCGAAAAGTGCAGTAGCTTGTGGAGCCTGGATCTCGACCATATTATTTTTTGCACCCATTTTTTACGACTGCTTTCTGCCCCATCTTCAATGCCTTATGTTGCGGGCAAGGTTCTAAACTAAAGCCCTTACCCTGCGCATCGATTATACTTCATGAAATCTATTATCGGCCATATTAGCTCAAGCGATTTTATAAATATAATTAATATCTATTATGTTACTATAAATTATATTTATAGTACCTGAGACATGAAAAACCTTCCCATTGATCTCCTGCGTTCATTTATCACTGTTGCTGATTTCGGTAGCTTCACTCAGGCCAGTGAATTATTAGCACGTTCACAGCCAGCGATAAGTATGCAAATAAAAAGACTGGAAAAACTGATTGACCGCGCTTTATTCGAAAGAAGTGATCAAAAACTGAATTTAACCGAAGAGGGAGAATTGTTGTTTGATTACGCAAAAAAGATATTATTATTAAACGACGAAGCAATATCCACATTTATTAAACCTTCAATCAGTGGCAACATTCGCCTGGGCATCCCTAGTGAATTTGCCACGACGCTCTTACCAAAGATTGTCGGGCGATTTTCCCAAAACTACCCGACGGTGTCTCTTGATGTAAGCTGTGATTTGAGCGTCAATCTACTTTCAGCCAGGAATGAGAAGGAATTCGATCTTATTCTCGCCTTACAGGATGATCTTAAAGCCAAAAAAAGCGATCGCGTTAGAGTGGATGAACTGGTCTGGGTTACAAAAGACAAACATAATGCTCATTTACAATCCCCAATTCCTTTGATCGCTGCACCGACAGGATGTATATATCGAAAACGCGCTATTGATAAATTGAATGATTTGAATAAGCCCTGGCGTATGGTCTACACCGTGCCCGATTTAAGCGGCATTCAAGCTGCCATAGAAGAAGGTCTGGGCGTCACTGTACTTGCAAAAAGCACAGTACCTGACAATTTACAAATAATAAAACCCAATGGAACGTTTCCAGGCTTAGGTAAGATAGCCATTCACCTGATTAAAAAATCAGACAAGGCTGACGAAGCCGTAATGCGTTTGATGGAATATATAAAAGTGAGTATGAGCTAATGAAAATAAAATCGAGATATCACGCAAATGTCCGTTAGCCTCTTCGAATTATTTAAAATTGGCATTGGTCCCTCAAGCTCCCACACAGTTGGACCGATGATCGCTGCTCGACGCTTTGTTAGCTCTTTGTCTGCTGACAACTGCCTGGAAAGTACAAATTCCATTCTCGCAGAAACCTACGGTTCATTGGCACTAACTGGCATGGGCCACGGCACCGACAAAGCCATTTTGCTCGGATTATCCGGTCAACAACCCCATCTGGTTGAGCCGGACAAGGCAAATGCAATCGTTAGTCTTACAAAAAGCCAACACCAAATACAATTATCAGATGCAAAAACAATACAGTTTGATCCTGATAAGGATCTGAAATTCAATCGCCGAACACGTCTGCCCTTTCATTCAAATGGCATGAAATATACCGCCTTTGATGTGAACAAAAATAGTCTAAAGGAAGAAATCTATTATTCAATTGGAGGCGGATTCGTTTTAAGTCAGGAAGAAGCTGACTCAAGTGCGAAAAATGAAATTTTGCAAGTGCGCGAAACCCCCTATAGTTTTGATTCAGGGCGTGAGTTGTTAAAACTTGGTGCCAGCACAGGCCTTAGTATTGCCGAATTACTCTTCGCGAATGAAAAGGCCCTACAGATTAAGGACGATATCCACGCAGAAATAGATATTTTATGGAACACTATGCAGGCGTCGATTGACCGTGGATGCGAGGCAGAAGGCGTCCTCCCAGGTCGCCTCAATGTAACACGACGTGCAGGCATGCTGTTCAAGAAGCTCTCCATTCGTGATGAAAAGGCAATGGTTGAACCCATGGCAGCGATGGATTGGGTTAATCTCTGGGCCATCGCGGTTAATGAAGAAAATGCTGCAGGTGGACGTGTCGTCACCGCCCCCACCAATGGCGCCGCCGGAATCATTCCCGCTGTATTGCGTTACTATGATCGCTTTTGCAAAGGTGCTAATACTCAAGGCATCTATGATTTCTTTTTTACAGCCACAGCGATTGGTTCCCTTTATAAAAAGAATGCCTCTATTTCAGGTGCGGAAGTTGGCTGTCAGGGAGAAGTCGGTGTAGCCTGTTCGATGGCAGCAGCAGGTCTGACGGCGGCATTGGGAGGCTCTAACGAACAGATCGAGAACGCCGCCGAAATCGGCATGGAACATAACCTTGGCTTAACCTGTGATCCTATTGGGGGTCTTGTACAAATTCCCTGCATTGAACGCAATGCAATAGGCGCGATCAAAGCGATTGATGCTTCGCGTATGGCCATGCTTGGAGATGGTAGCCATATTGTGTCACTAGACAAGGTTATCGCCACCATGCACCAGACAGGAATGGATATGCAGTTAAAGTACAAAGAAACTTCAAAAGGCGGCCTGGCTGTTAATATTGTAGAGTGTTAAATCATGTGTTTAATGGCGCGCCGATGATAGAGCCCGGCATTCGATTCTTCTCCTTATTATATTCGATGAGTTTCAATTTCAATATTGCCATCTTTATGTAAATGCAAAATACTGTAGCCCGGTCCCAGGACGTCCTGTATATATTTGTCAGTTTCCGGTTTGAACTGAATACAGGTAGATGGACTCCCATACAAAATGACATCATCTCTCTTTTTCTTAAAGACTTGATGGATATGTCCCCAGATGACGGCATGTACCTCATTATAGTTATCGAGTATCGAAAATAGATCTTCGGGATTTTCCAGGCTCATTGCGTCCATCCACGGACTATCCACGGAAACAGGCGGGTGATGCAGACAAACGAGAATAAACTTTCCTCCGCCTTCCTCTAAACTTTGCTCAAGAAAATCCAGTTCTTCGCGCTTTAGTCTGCCCGAATGTGAATTAGCAAGGTGGGTATCCAATAAAATTATTCGCCACATCCCTGCTTCAATTAACTTGTTAGTATGAACATTATTCTGATTAAGCAGACTGCGCATTAAGGCAGGATCGTCGTGATTTCCCGGCAAGCAAAATGTTGGTAGATCGAAACTAATCAATTGTTGCCGCAATTTATCGTAGGCTGCGGGGACAGCATCATGAACCAGATCTCCGCTGACGAGTACCAAATCAGCCCTGCTACTTTGGCTATTGATATGATCGATAACAGCCTTTAAAGATGCCGTCGTATCCAGACCATCGAAACGGTCTTCAGCGGATTCGAAGATATGAGTATCCGTTATTTGTATCACCCTGATACAATCGGGATTACGCGCTTTTATTTTAAATTCAGCTACCATGATTTATCATCACTACGTTTTATACGCTCGATAAAAGGGTTAAATTAATGTCAAGATACAGTATTAATCTCACAGACGAAGTCTACACTTATCTTCAATCTGTTAGTTTACGGGAGGATACAATACTTCAGCAACTGCGCGAAGAAACCGCATTGCATAAATGGGCACGTATGCAGATATCTCCGGAGCAGGGACAATTTATGGCCATGCTATTAAAAATACTTGGTGCCAAACGTGTGATTGAATTGGGCGTGTTTACTGGCTACAGCAGTTTGTGTATGGCACAGGCACTTCCAGCGGATGGCAAAATTATTGCCTGTGATATCAATGAAGAGTACACCAACATTGCAAAGCGCTACTGGGAACAAGCTGGCGTGAGTAATAAGATTGAATTACGTCTGGCACCTGCATTGGAGACACTTAAGAACTTACTCAAATCTGACGAGGCCGGGAAATTTGATTTTGTTTTTATTGATGCCGTGAAAGAAGAATATAAGGAATACTACGAAATTGTACTTGAATTAATTCGCCCGGGCGGTCTAATTGGAATTGATAATGTTCTCTGGAGTGGATCGGTAGCGGATCCCGAAAAACAGGATGCTGAAACGATTGCACTAAGAGTGTTTAATCAATATTTACATCAGGATGAACGCGTTGATATCAGCATGCTGTCTATTGGAGATGGTTTAACCCTGGCGCGGAAGCGATAAGTAATAGAGCAATAAATTGTATGAAACCCAGAATCAAAGACTATCTGAACAGTACGACTTCACAAGACGCGATCACTATCCAGGGCTGGGTACGTACACGCCGCGATTCAAAAGAATTTTCATTCATTGAATTAAATGACGGATCCTGCCTGGCAAACATACAGATAATTGTTGACGCTGGACTGGAGAGTTACGATCAAATTAAAAAGATCAGCACCGGCGCCGCCGTATGTGTGAATGGCAAGCTTGTCGAATCTCCAGGTAAAGGACAGCGTTGGGAAATACAGGCAACAGCAATTGAATTACTCGGCAGCGCGCCCGAAGACTTTCCGCTACAGAAAAAACGACACAGTGATGAATATCTTCGCACCATCGCTCATTTACGTCCGCGCACAAATAAGTACGGGGCACTATTTAGAATACGATCAAATCTGTCCCATGCAGTTCATCAGTTTTTTTCGGAACGCGGTTTCAGTTGGATTCATACACCCATTATCACCGGTGCTGACTGTGAAGGTGCGGGCGAAATGTTTCGAGTAACCACATTGGATCCTGAGAACATTCCTCTTCAAAACGGCAAGGTAGACTACCAGCAGGACTTTTTTGGTAAACAAGCCATGCTGACCGTATCAGGGCAACTTTCAGTTGAATCGTTCTGCCAAAGCCTCGGCAATGTCTACACCTTTGGTCCAACCTTTCGTGCCGAAAACTCTAACACAAGTCGGCATATTTCCGAATTCTGGATGATTGAGCCTGAAATGGCCTTCGCGAATCTTGAGGATAATATGGCGCTCGGTGAAGAGATGATTCGTTACCTGATAAAGTATACCATCGCTGAGTGCGGCGATGATCTGTCGCTATTCGCCAATTTTGTCGACAAAACGCTAATGCAGACACTGGAAAATATAGCAGATAACGATTTTATCCGCCTTCCTTACAGTGACGCCATCGAGATTTTACAATCATCAAAGACCAAATTTGAATTTGAACCCGCATGGGGCAAAGATCTGCAATCAGAGCATGAACGCTATCTAACCGAGCAACACTTTAAACGACCCGTAATTGTGTTTGATTACCCAAAAGATATTAAAGCCTTCTACATGCGAGTCAATGATGATGAAAAAACGGTAGCCGCGATGGATGTTTTGGTTCCGTCTATCGGTGAGATAATTGGCGGCAGTCAACGTGAGGAACGCTATGATTATTTACTAAAAAGAATTAAGGATATGAACTTCAATGAAAAAGATTATTGGTGGTACCTGGAAACACGCAAATACGGTACAGCTCCTCATGCGGGTTTCGGCCTCGGATTTGAGCGCCTGCTAATGTTACTTACGGGTGTATCCAATATCCGCGATGTCATTCCTTTCCCCAGAACACCCAGGCATCTGGAGTTTTAACAAAAACATCCCCTGCTCAGATTTTATTGTCATGTCCTCGTTTTCTTAATACTGGGAGCTGTATAAGAAGAGGTAAGGACCACGCGTACAAGGCCACACCTGCAGCGTCACCTAGCATATCCAGGAAGGAAAAACTTCGATAAGGAAGAAAATACTGGATGCACTCGATCAAAATCCCGTAAGCAATTAGGGGACCGATTTTTTTCCAGGAAAACGTATCCTTTGGGAAAGAGAAATCGGCCAGTAAGGACAAGCCAAAAAATGCCATTAAGTGGGATAATTTATCATTAACATTTTGTGCCATCGAATATTCTACCGGCGTCGTTGTTAAATACAGAATGACGAGCACGGCGCAAACCAGTCCGGTTCGAAACAGGCGTATTATGTTTTTACTCATAATGATAAGCCGGAGATCCTTTCATTTCCCATCTGTCCAATGTTCCCAGTAGGGTTCAGGCTGATAACGTTCATATAAAAACTCCACAAACGTCCTGACTTTCGCTGACAAATGACGCCTATGCAAGTAAATCGCATGGATTGGTCGCGCTGGCGGATCGTAGTCTTGCAGTAAGGCTGTTAACCATCCATGTTTAATGTCCAGGCCCATCATATAGGTCGGCAACTGCACCAGTCCACAACCCTGAATAGCAGCAATTCTCAACGCATCTCCCACATTCGATCGCACGTCGCCTTTAACCCGAAGTTTTTTTATCTTTCCGTTAACGGTAAATCGCCATTCCCCCATGGGCTGGCGACCTGAATAAATGAGGCAGTTATGCTCAAGTAAATCATTCGGTGTATTTGGCACGCCGTATTCCTGTAAATACTCAGGTGACGCACAAACAACCATTCGCGCATCTGCAATTTTGCGTGCTACGAGGCTGGAGTCTTCGAGAATCCCTACCCTGATTACCATATCCAGACCATCTTCGATAATATCCGGCTCTCGTTCGGTCAGGATGATCTCAATTCCGACCTGGGTATAAATCTTTCGATAATCGGCAATTGCTCGCGCAAGGTGAAATGACCCAAAAGAAGTGGGTGCCATGATACGCAAAGTACCTTGCGGTTCTGAACTAAGTTGCGCAATCGAGAGCTCCGTCTCCGTCATGTCGTTCATGATTTCACGAATTCTGTCGCGATAAGATATACCTGCTTCTGTCATGCTGATCTGTCGGGTGGTGCGATTGAGTAGCCTGACATTCAGGGTATTTTCGAGGTTTGTAATATGTTTTGACACCATGGCTTTGGAAAGACCCAGCTGATTAGCAGCTTCCGAGAAACTACCGACTTTCGCGACCTTTAAAAAGACCTCAATACCATTGAGTTTGTTTGTTTTATCCAAAATGCTTAATTCCTATTGTTTACTATAAGTGAACAGTATTTCAATACTCTATCTATTGTAAACATATATAACAAGGGCTAATCTTCTTCGCCATGAACTGACTTAAATTGATACTCAGGTCGAAAGCGAAAAATTAACTTTACAGGAGCTATACCATGAAACTTTTAAACACCTTACTACTTGCACTATTTGTTTCTTCAACAAATGCAACCACAGCAGAACTTGAGTCTGATGTCTGGATTAATAACAAAACCTGGGAGATGGCATTTAATTCAGGTGACACGCTGGCACTGGCAAACCTTTACACCGAAGATGCCATCATTGTCCCACCCAGCCTGGAGATTTTTAATGCTCGGGAAGAAATTAAGCAATTCTGGGCTGATCAGAGGGTGTCAGGTACCGATAACTTCCGTGTACAGACAATCAACTTACGCAGGCATGGTGATGTTAT
Source organism: Planctomycetota bacterium (assembly GCA_047638675.1). Classification (GTDB taxonomy): domain Bacteria; phylum Pseudomonadota; class Gammaproteobacteria; order Eutrophobiales; family Eutrophobiaceae; genus WLWS01. The sequence continues at coordinate 16,392 of JBLIML010000035.1, forward strand.
TTATCAAAGCGCTATCTGGATAGCGACCATTACCTCTAACGGCGTAGCCACTGACCTCGATGGCGAAATGACAAACATCATTGCCCGCCAGCAGGACGGTAGCTGGAAAATACAACTGCAAAGTTGGAACTGAGTCTTCTCGAATCCCCCTTGAGTAAGATTTAGTTCAAACACTTACCCCGCTTCTCCATACGAAAGCGGGGTTTTCTTTTATACCCTCCGCGCTTATCACATCTTGTATCAGGCAAAAATTTAATGCCTTATCATAAGCCTCATGCACAATGACTATTCTATTAGGCAAATTTTCACTGATAAAGATCTGGCTTCTACCAGGCTAATACGTCAACAAGTTTTCGTCGAAGAACAGGGAATTCCAGCAGAACTTGACGAAGATGGCCTTGATGAAAATGCCATACATGTACTGATCTCTATAAATGAACAAGCTCAGGCTACGGCGAGAATGATTATAAATAGTGAGCGTGAAGGTGTGATCGCACGAGTTGCCGTACTTGCCGCAGTTCGCGGACGGGGTTATGGAAAACTATTAATGGCGGAACTGGAAAATATCGCAGTACGACTTGAACTAAAACGACTTAGCTTACATCCCCATCATTATCTCGAAAGATTCTATGCAAACATGGGTTTTACTATCGTGCCGGGTGAAACGGAGCTAGCTGGGGAACATCTATTAGTAAAAATGGAAAAAATACTGTCTTAATCGATTGATGCCTGACTAAACCCCTCTTTCCCACGCTCTCAGGCGGCTTTCGCGACTATTAATTCACTCTCACCTATCGCTTTCATCGTCTTTGGTGAATCGATGGGTGTAGCCATGATCTCTGTACGTATGCCTGATTTGAGCAAATCATGAAATGCATTCACCTCATTGAAGTTTGGATCTAACCATTGGTCATATTCGTTCGCCTTTAGCATCAGAGGATAGCTACGCTCATGGATATGACTGAAGGCTGCTTGTGTCGGCAGAGTAATAACAGAAAAAGAATGCACGACCTCGTCAGCAAATTGCCAGCGGCGATACAAACCTGCGAAAGCAATGGCACTGCCTACCGGTTCGATGGCATAACAGACTTTATCTTTCCATTCGAAGAAACAGCTGGCGGGAATTATCGCGCGGTGAGATTTAAAGGCGGATGACCACAAAGGGCTATTATCAAGACGGGTGGATTTTGAATTGAAGGTATGCCATTTAGGGTTAGGGCGATAACCTGGCTTATCTTTTTTCGGCTCAATCAGTAAAGACCAGATTGCTTCGTGCAGTTGCCGCCCATCACCATCTTCTATCACAATATCTGTAGTACTTCCGGGCCCTATATTGCTTCTCACGCGCGGGTACACCGGCATTCCCAGTAATTTCATCAGCTCAATAACAAAGGGGCTATCACTGACATTCATTCGTCCACACATGTTCTGATTTTCCCATATTCAAAGAAGCCACGTCCATGCCAAGAGTTGCTGAGCCACTCGCAGTTTTCACTTCAGGTAAAAATATTTGTAATTCCTGCTTGACCATCTAAAAAACTTGGCTATACTGCTTATAAAAGCACTGACTAAATAAACACTATGCTTACATTAACCAATAGACAACTCGAAATACTTAATTTCATTAGAGAAAGTATCCAGAGCAGTAATATGCCTCCGACTGTAGCGGAGATTACTGAGGCGATGAACCTGAGTTCTACCAACGGTGTGCGTGGGCATTTACAGGCCCTGGCCCGTAAAGGTGCCATTGAGCTCATCCCGAATTCTTCACGGGGAATTCGCCTACTGCAAATAGATATGTTTGAGCGGGGTCTGCCTTTGATTGGCCGGGTTGCAGCCGGGCAACCGATGCTAGCAGAAGAAAATATTGAAGATTACAAACAGGTCGATCCTGCTCTTTTTAAACCGACTGCAGATTATTTATTACGTGTACAGGGAGAAAGTATGCGGGATGCAGGTATTCTCGATGGAGATCTGTTGGCTGTACATCGCCGTCCTACTGCCGAGAATGGCCAAATCATAGTAGCAAGGCTGGAAAATGAAGTAACGGTCAAACGTCTTAATCGACAAGACCACATGGTTTACCTGGAAGCAGAGAATCCTGATTTTCAGACCATTGAAGTTAACTTAAAAGAACAAACACTCGATATCGAAGGTATAGCCGTTGGCGTAATACGGCATTTTTAGAATTACCTCGTTTGAATGTTTAAATAAAAACCGTATCCCCTTTAGCTACATCAGGACCGTTACTCTCAATAGCGAGAAGTAATTTAGCACTGGCTTTCGACACCCAGAGATAAGCCCCAAAAGGGCTGACAAATTTATTGGGACTATTCGTCGAAATGACGATGGATCAAACCAGCAAATGTGACATGGGGGCCTTATCTGGAGAAATATAATGATGAACAGCCAATTACAACACTTACTACACAACAATCCTCACATATGGCTGGGTGATGAGGCGCGGAGTGAAGGTGTAACCGGCCTCCCCACCGGTTACCCTTCGCTGGATGCAATCCTGCCTGACCGTGGTTGGCCTAAAAATGCCTTAGTTGAAATGCATACACCACAATGGGGTTTTGGTGAATTGCAATTGCTGTTACCACTTATGCGATCAGTGACGCAACAAAAACGCTGGATGTTATGGGTATCCCCTCCTTATACCCCTTATGCTCCTGCTCTGGCCAATGCCGGTGTCGATATTAATTATCTCGTTACCATAGATTCGAAGACTTCATGTAAGGATGCGATGTGGTCTATCGAAAAAGCCTTACAATCGGAAAGTTGTGGCCTGGTGATGGCCTGGCTTAACTGGTTACCAAACGCTGTAATACGCCGTTTGCAACTGGCTGCTGATGAAGGACAGACTTCAGGCGTGTTATTTCGCAATCACGATATAAAAAACTCACCCGCCGCCTTGCAATTGCGACTGAAACACACCAGTCAGGGAATACATGCTCATGTCGTAAAAGCACGCGGGGCGAATAGCTACCGCTCTGCTACGATCAATCTGCCATTTCACTAGACAGTTTGTGGTGGCCTGGTAAACCAGGTTATAGGTAGCGCCACTCCGGAATCCCCTTCCCCGGATAAGCCCCAGTCCGGAGTGGCGCTGATGTTTATACCCTTAAACTACCAGAATAACTGCCTGCTATGAATCATGATATTGAAATCATCCCTATCTTATTCTCTTTGGGATAGTTCGACTGGTGAGAAAGCACTCCAGCTACAAGCAGAAGCCGGGCACAAACAATTAGAATTATGGCTGGCCATTCATTTACCCAGCTTGGCACTGGAAATTGTCTCTTCAGAAAGTCATTCAAGACCACTTGTTATTATCGAGGAAATAAATAACAAACAATTTGTACACATGCCCTCGCATGCAGCGGAACTACTCGGTATTGTTTCCGGGATGACATTAGGTGCGGCTTATACGCTTTGTGCAGACTTGCAAATCGAACTTATCAAGCCTTTAGCTCAACAAAAACGTCTACAAGAGTTAGCAAGCTGGGCCCAACAATTTAGTCCTCGTATCAGTTTACAAGCGCCCTGCTCTCTTCTTATCGAAGTTAGGGGCAGTATTAAATATTTTGGCAAGCTTGACACTATCCAAAATCAGATTAGTGATGCCCTGGAAAATAAATGGAAGCATCATTATTACCTCGCTGTCAGTCCCAGCCCTCTGGCAAGCTTATTGTTAGCAAAATCCGCTAATCAAATTGTGGTCAACGATATTACTGGCTTGCGCTCTGCTTTAGGCGGTTTGTCTATTGCCTTATTACCGCTGAGTGAAAAACGCAAACAACAATTGGTAAAAACCGGCGTGCGTGTGCTGCGTGATCTATGGCGTCTACCCTCAGCATCTCTGGCCCGTCGCTTTGGCAAGGACCTGGTTAACTACCTCGATCGCACTCTTGGCAAGATACCCAGCCCACTAACTATCTATCAACCACCTGCTCGTTTTGATGCAACTTACGATATTTCATATGAAGTGAATAACTATCAGTTGTTGTTACCTTATGCCTATAAGCTTCTGGATGATTTATGTGATTTCCTGAGAAAGTCAGATGTGTATGCCAGCAATTTCATTTTTTATTTTCAACACCAACAGCACATACCAACAATTATCGATATCGACCTGCGACAGCCCTTACGTGATGCCAGGCACTTCATGATGTTACTGGAAACGAAGTTATCTCAAAAGACGCTGGCTACGCCTGTATTTGCTATAAAACTGGTCGCTGAAACACTGCATGCTTACACGACACAGACACTTGACTTGTTCTCATCTCAGGGGGCAAGTGGCGTGGCCGATGAAAATATCGAGTATTTGTTAGAACAATTGTATGCCCGTCTGGGCTACGACCTGATTAAAGGGATCGTATGTCATGAAGATCATCGCCCTGAATACGCTTCCCAAAACAGCACTCTGGAAATAAGACCTTATAAGCAAATAAAAAAACCACGTCCTTTTTGGTTACTAGCTGAACCAAAACAACTTCGAAAAAAAAACAATCGGCTCTACTATAAAAGCATTATCCATTTTTGCATGGGTCCGGAGCGCATAGAAAGCGGTTGGTGGGATGATGCTGATATACAACGCGATTATTATATAGGCATAGATGAACTGGTCGGCAGTCTCTGGATTTATCAAGATCTCAAAGACAAAAAGTTTTGGTACCTGCACGGATTATTTGGTTGAGCCTTTATTCTTGACTGCTTACGCTGAATTACACTGTATTTCTAATTTCACTTTTCTTCGTGGTGCTTCGCACCCGGAAGAACTCGTCAGTCAGGCCAGGTTACTCGACTATCATGCCATTGCTATTACCGATGAATGTTCTTTATCCGGTGTAGTGCGTGCACATATAAAAGCAAAAGAAGAAAAAATCGCTCTGATTATTGGCAGCGAATTTCGTTTGCAGGATGGACCACATTGCGTCTTGCTAGCCACCGATAGAGACAGCTATGGACGACTCTCACATCTCATTACACTTGCCAGACGTCACGCACCAAAAGGCAATTATTATATCGATCGAACTTTGCTCTCCAGTAATTTGCCTCATGGCTGCCTGGCTCTCTGGTTCCCCTGTAAGGATAAAGAAGAGGTAGATACCGAAGGACTAAAGTGGATGGCAAATTTATTTCCGGATAGGTGCTGGATCGCTGTAGAGCTATTGTTTGATGGAAATGACAGGCAACAACTAAAGAAACTGAAAGAGGTAGGTGATGATCTGAATATCCCTTTATGTGCCTGTGGTGACGTACATATGCATCTACGAAAACGCCGCCTGCTGCAAGACACACTAACTGCCATTCGTTTTGGAAAACCATTGAGCCAACTGGGTTATACGAGCTATGCCAACGGTGAGCGGCATCTACGTAAGCTTGAACAATTGGTGAAAATATATCCACTCTCCTTATTGAAAGAAACTATTTATATTGCTGATCTTTGCCATTTTTCCCTGGATGAATTGCGTTATGAGTACCCATCTGAATTAGTCCCTAAAGGACATACGGCCCAATCGTGGTTGCGGCATCTTGTTGAATATGGGATGAGGAAACGGTGGCCGGATATTGTTCCTGAAAAAGTACGCCTCCTGGTCGAAAAAGAGTTAAAACTGGTGCATGAGCTTAAGTATGAACAGTACTTTCTCACAGTGCATGACCTGGTGGAGTTTGCCCGTGGGCAGAAAATTTTATGTCAGGGACGAGGCTCCGCTGCGAATTCCTCTATCTGTTATTGCCTTGGTATTACTGAGGTAGATCCGGATCGAATGGATTTGTTATTTGAACGTTTCATTTCCAAAGAACGAGATGAACCGCCGGACATCGACGTTGATTTTGAACATGAACGTCGCGAAGAAGTCATTCAGTATATATATAAAAAATATGGCCGTGAACGTGCAGCCCTGACGGCAACAGTTATCACCTATCAGACACGCAGTGCAATAAGGGATGTGGGCAAAGCCCTGGGTATGGAACTGACACAGGTAGAGCGCTTGAGCAAAGCTATCACCTGGTGGGACAAGGACGTATCATCTCGTTTACAAAAAGCTGGTTTCTCTTTAAAGAACCCGCTGATTGAGCGTCTTATCTTTTTGGTAACAAGCTTACTTCATTTTCCGCGTCACTTGTCTCAACACGTCGGTGGCTTTGTCATCAGCCAGGGAACATTATCTCATCTGGTGCCGATTGAAAATGCCAGCATGGTAGACCGCACCGTTATCCAATGGGAAAAAAATGACCTGGAGTCCCTGGGTCTACTCAAGGTCGATGTGCTTTCTCTGGGAATGTTGACGGCAATCCGTAAGGCATTACAACTTGTTAGCAACTACAGAGGTGTACCAATGCCGATGGAAATGATTCCACCTGAAGACCCTGTCGTTTATCAGATGATCCAGAAAGCCGATACAGTGGGTGTCTTTCAAATCGAATCCCGTGCACAAATGAGTATGCTGCCTCGTTTGAAACCGAAAAATTATTATGACCTGGTGATTCAAATTGCCATTGTCCGTCCCGGCCCTATTCAGGGAGAGATGGTTCATCCTTACCTGGCAAGACGCAGTGGTAAGGAAGCCATCAACTATCCAGGCGAAGCTGTTAAAAAGGTACTGGAACGCACTCTTGGAGTACCTATTTTTCAGGAACAGGTAATGCAATTAGCCATCGTTGCCGCCGGTTTTAGTCCTGGCGAGGCAGACCAGTTACGTCGTTGTATGGCGGCATGGAATCGCAAAGGTGGCCTGGAAGCATTTGAAGATAAACTCTTAAGCGGTATGAAGGAGCGTGGCTATACGAAGAGTTTTGCCAAACAGATCTTTAATCAGATTAAGGGCTTTGGTGAGTATGGCTTTCCGGAGTCTCATTCTGCGAGTTTTGCTTTGCTTGCTTATGTGTCTTCCTGGCTGAAGTGTTACTACCCCGCAGCATTCACCTGTGCCTTGCTGAATAGTCAACCGATGGGATTCTATGCGCCTGCACAACTGGTACAAGATGCACGACGTCACGGTGTCACTGTTTTACCTGTCGATGTTAATCAAAGCTACTATGATTGTTCACTGTATTTTTCAAAAAATGAGCTGCCTGAGGATCCCCAGCTACGTCTGGGTTTACGAATGATAAAAGGTCTATCTGTTAGCGCTGCTAATGCCCTTGTCAATGAGAGAGAACTTAAGCCTTATAGTGATATTCAGGAATTAGTAACACGCACGCAACTAAGCAAAGGCGACATTCAGAGTCTGGCTGAAGCTGATGCGCTTAAAAGTATCAGTGGAGACCGGCACCGTAGTTACTGGCAGGTACTGGATACAGAAACGCCTTTACCTCTGTTCCCGAACGTGACTAGCGATAAAACAGAGGTCATGTTGCGCAAACCAAAAGAAGGCGAAGATATCTTGACAGACTATGCCAGTACCGGTCTTAGCTTACGACGGCACCCTTTGGCATTGTTACGTCAGCGTTTGAACAATCTTGGTGCTACGAACTCTGGAGACTTATGGAAGCTTGATAATAAGGCCAAAGCAAAAGCTGCAGGTATTGTTACCAGTCGCCAGCGACCTGGCACTGCCTCTGGTGTGATGTTTTTTACCCTTGAAGACGAATACGGTTTTATCAACACGGTCATCTGGCCATCATTGATAGAACGATATCGTCACTTCATTACCAGCGTAAAACTATTGGAAGTCAATGGCGTTGTTCAACAACAAGATGGCGTCTTGCACCTGATTGCAGAACAATTGCTAGATCGGAGTGTTTGGTTAAGCGATATGAAACTGCGTTCGAGGGATTTTTGTTAGAACAACATAAGAAATTACAAAATGATTATCATTCCCGTAGCGCTCCGGATAAAATAATGGTATTTATATTTCTACTGAGAACTTCTACTACTGACTTTTCATACTTTGTTTAAGTGCATAAGCCACATCTATTGCCTGTCTATTCTCTTTGATGTCATGTACACGGATAATCTTTACTCCAGCCAATACAGCAAAGGTAGTTGTTGTACAGGTCGCCCCAACAAGCTCACTGAATTTTTCAATATTACATATCGAGCCCATAAACCGCTTACGACTTGCGCCTAGTAGTACACCGTAACCCGTCGAAATAAGTTCAGAGAGGTTGGCAATAAGGTCAAGATTGTTTTGTCGGGTCTTGCCAAAACCTATGCCGGGGTCAATAAATATTTTATCAGATTCAACTCCCATTGATTCAGCAATGTGCGCATGTTCAATCAGGAAATTTTTTATCTCGTCTATAACATTGTCATAATGTGGAGCATCCTGCATGTTAGCTGGCTGACCCTGCATATGCATTAGCATTAAAGGTGCTTTTGCCTCAGCTGCAAAACTGAGGAGTTTTCGATCTTCTCTGCCTGCAGATACATCATTGATTATAGAAGCACCTGCTGCAAATGCTGCTTGTGCCACCACTGAAGAAGTTGTATCTATACTTATAGGGATAGATTTCGTAAGTGTTTTTACTATAGCTGTGATAACCGGTACTACACGCTCAATTTGCTGAACTACAGTAACTCTGGATGCGCCAGGTCGAGTTGATTCGCCACCGATGTCAATTATGTCTGCGCCTTGCTCTACCATTGATAAAGCGTGTTGTATTGCTACATCCGGATCGAAATGTTCTCCTTCATTGGAAAAGCTGTCGGGCGTAACATTTAAAATACCCATGAGCAAAGGACACTCAGTTGCTTTTAAATTCAAGCTAGCAGCTCCGTCATCTTATCTGTCGCCGTTATCAATGCATCTACCATAGGCGTCTCGCCTGCGAGATGCCCTCCGTCTCTGACAATGACAAGGTTTGACCGAGGCAAAGCCCGATGAAGCTCCCAGGACGCATCCAAAGTACAGGTCAGATCTTTTCGACCATGTATGATAATTATCGGTACTTCCGGCACACTGTTAATCTCTGTCAGTATCTGATTTTCTTTTATGAAATAGGCGTTGCGGGCATAGTGCGTTTCGATTAGCACTTCATTGATCGTTTGTTCAATGTTTCCTGGTTGATATGTATCAGGGTTCACGCTCGAGAGCATATAGGTAACAATCCGGCCTGCCCATACTGACCATGCCACGGCTGCCACCTTCTGTGCTTGTTTATCATTACCATGCAAACGCACATGATAGGCAGAGACCATGTCATTGCGTTCATCTTCAGGAATAAGCTGGATAAAATCCTGCCAGTAATCGGGAAATATTCGATTTGCACCCTCTTTTACAAACCAGTCAAGATCGGTTTTTCTGGCCAGGAATGTACCCCGAAGCACCATCCCCTTCACCCTTTCTGGGTATGCCTCAGCATATAACAAGCCTAAGGTTGCGCCCCAGGAACCACCAAATATTAACCATCTATCAATATTGAGGTATTCCCTTATGGCTTCAATATCCTGAAGAAGAATCTGCGTTGTATTGTTCTCTACGCAACCGTTTGGAGTTGAGCGATTACAACCCCGCTGATCGAAATTGATAATGTGATATTTACCTGGATCAAAATATCGTCGATGGTTTCCGTTGCTTCCTGAACCAGGTCCGCCATGCAGAAATATGACAGGGGTCCCTTTTCGATTACCACTTTCTTCAAAATAGACCTGTTGTATATCATCGACTGACAGAAGTTGAGAACGGAAAGGTTGAATCTCAGGATAAAGTACACGCATGGCTGTCTTTGTTGGAATCGGTCAAACTAAGATTGTTAGTTTGTATTGCAGATTAAATCAAATATCGGCAAGTATTTCTGCCCGCTTTGTCTTGTATTCTTCGGGTGTAATTATGTTTTTATCTTTTAGTTTCTCAAGCTCCTGTAACCTGTCCTCTACGGAGCGGCTGCTGTCTTCATCTTGAGACTGTTGTTTCATGTCCTTTTTCAACCTGGCCATTTCCAGCCGCATTTCTCGTCGTTCCTGGGCAGATTTGGCCGATTCCTGAAGCAGTCTTTCTTCGTCTATTCCACTGGTCTGTGAATCTGTTCCGCTTTGCTTATTGGCAAAAGCCGCCGACGCCAGCTTAATATCAATCACAAACCAGTCTGTTCTATTTTTGCCCTTTTCCTCCTTTGTACTTAATCCATCTGAAAGTATTACAGCTTTATCGAAGCCTGAACGTTTAGCTCTTTTACCCGCAGCAATATAGTATTTTATTTCTGAAATGCCGGAACTCTGATGCGCCCTCTCCTTGAACTTGTCACCTAATTTATCATAATCACCGATAATAACATTGAGCTTTCCGTCAACATAAAATGCACGTCCACCCGTGTAAGTGGTGTCCTTCACAAAAAGAAAGCTTTTTTTCCTTCGCGTC
>JBLIML010000036.1:0-25531 GCA_047638675.1 Planctomycetota bacterium
GCTGAAGGAGACCACCCTCTGGAGACAGGCGGCGGCATAAAGCGAGCGTTGCCATTATTGGGCGATGCGCCCTTTATTGTTGTGAATGGCGATGTGTGGACCGACTATGATTTTTCCCTCTTGCCAAAGGAACCTAAAGATCTTGCGCATCTGGTTCTGGTCAATAATCCGCCTCACCATCCTCTCGGCGATTTTCAGCTAGAAGGGGCGCAGGTAAAGGATGCAGGTGAGGTGCGATACACCTTCAGTGGCATTGGTGTTTATCGGTCCGCGCTATTTACAGCGACAGCAGAGGAGGCTTTCCCGCTTGCGCCCTTGCTTCGTCATGCCATGGCGAAAGGCCTTGTCTCCGGTGAACACTATAGCGGTAACTGGATGGATATTGGCACACCGGCAAGACTAGAAGCCGCGAATTCAATAGCTTAATATAGAAGTGATTGCTCACCCTCGCGTTTATCTTAGGAGTGGAACTTACACTCGAGTGCTCTGATTTTGTTCGCCGGTCATGCTCTACTTAAAATATTGCGTCAGTCTTTCGACACTGATGGAGCGGCTACCTGGTTACCAGAGGGAGCGCAACATCTAGTAGTCTCTGAACAAAGGCACACAACATATAGATAACAATGCAGTAATCCTGTATAGTTCGCTCGAATTCAGGCAGAGGCCATCTTCCGGTAATGATTTATTGGATAGTCGCTCTACTTTTCAGCTCGACATCAAGCGGGCCGCATAAACCATTAACCAAGGTTTACACAGGTCTATTTCTGACCCTTTGTGCTCTCTCAGTCTGCTTCGCATTATCGTCCTGGCAATATGAAGCCATAGCTGTCCCCGCTCCCCCAATACAGACCACCTTATTGCAAAATAATCGTGTTGACGAAGGCTCCGCTTTTTTGCTTGCCGAGTCAGGTGATTTGGATGCAATAAAACAAAGAGGTCAATTGCGTATTCTCGTGCAAAAACCGAAGCTCAGAGCGGCTCGATTAATATCCTCTGAAAAGAAATTGATTACGCAATATGCAAAGGAGCATGGCCTCGAGACCGATTGGATAGAGGTGGACGAAGCACAACAACTGCTGTCGCATCTGCGACTCGGCAGAGGGGATATCGTACTAACAGCAGACTCGAAGCTCGCTAATGATATGCACGAAGACATTCAGCTCACCCTTCCCTGGGGAGTCTCTCAGGAGCAAGTGATTGGTCGAAGTGATACTGGTCGTATCCGGAGCATCGATGAATTGAATACTCGTCAGGTTGCCATAAAGAGATCCTCTCCTGTCTGGGATGAGTTACAGGCCCTGGCGAAAATAAACCCGTCCATGGGTTTGGTAGAAATCCCGGAGTCGGAAAGCATAAAAAGTATTTTGCAACATGTGACGTCTGCGCAATACGACGTCACCATAGTTGATAACCTCGCAGTGGAATCTCTCCTCCCTGAATTCTTAAATCTGGAAGTGTCCTTAAATGTGACAGACGCCAGTACGGTTTCCTGGGCGGTCAGATCTACGGCAAATGATTTGCAAGCCTCACTCAATGTTTTTCTTAACAGACAATATTTGCAGTCCACAATTGCCCGAAGTTACCAGGAAGATTTGCCTGCACTACAGGCGAAAAAACGATTGCGACTTATTACTTATCAAAGCCCAGTAAATTATTTTCTTCGTCGCGGAAAATTGAAAGGTTTCGAACACGATCTGATAAAGCGATTTGCGAAAACCCGAAACATGCGCCTCGACGTTGTCATAGCCGAGACTCATGAAGAAATGCGATCCCTGTTGTTGACTGGTAAAGGTGACGTAGTAGCAGGCTCTTTGCCGCGAAATAGCTTTAGTGAGAATAATCAACTCGCGTTTACTCAAGCCTACAGTCATGCAGCCCCTGTTATTATTGGAAGAACTGAAGATACGCCCTTACTCGATGTGCAGTCTCTGGCGGGACGACGTGTTGTACTTCCAGCTGCGAGTCCCTATAAGGCGGTAATGCAAGAACTAAAATCACGAGGCATTGAGCTGGATCTTGTCATTGCTGATGTTGGCGAAAGTAGTGAAACGATATTATTTCGCGTAGCAAATGGCATGTACGATCTGACTGTTCTGGGAGGGCATGAACTTAAAGCGCAATTTTCGAGACAGATTAATGTACGCGCACATTTTGCTTTGACAGAACCGCTACCCCATGTGTGGGCGGTAAGAGAAGACGACACCCAACTATTGACGGCTTTGAATGAGTTTATCGGGAAGGAGTTTCGAAAAGGTTTTTACAACGTGCTTTACTCGAAGTATATAGACAAACCGCGTCCACTTTTTGGAGATGCTCGCTTACTTGCCCAGAGCGAAAAACTCTCGCCTTACGACGATATTGTGCATAAATATGCAGAGCATTATGGATTTGACTGGCGTTTGATAGTCGCGCAAATGTACCAGGAGAGCCACTTTGATCCCGATGCCATCTCCTATGCCGGCGCAGAAGGTTTGATGCAACTCATTCCGGCGACGGCTGATTTACTGGGCATAGACGATACCTACGACCCCGCTACCAGCATCCAGGCGGGTATCCGCTACATGGATTATTTGCGTGGCAAATTCGATGAAGAACAATTGTTGGAGGATCGCATCTGGTTTTCTCTGGCAGCTTATAACGCTGGTTACGGACGAGTGCATCGCGCGCGTCAGCTGGCCGAGAGCATGAACCTGAATAAGAACAAGTGGTTCGACAATGTCGAAAAGGCAATGTTGGCATTGGCAACACCCTACCTTAAGGATGGTGAGATGACGCGCGATTGTCGATGTGGTCAAACAGTTGTCTACGTGCGGGAAATCAGAACCCTATACAGCAACTATATGCGGCTTACCCAGCCGTTTAAAACGGTTTCTAACACACTCAAATTGAACCAGGACATTTAATAGCTGAAAGCATCCTTAAATGGGGAGCTTACATTATTGGAAAACTGGACTTCAATTAGACTCTATCTCAGCTCAGTATCAAACTTGTAAGGAAAAAGTTACCGGCCCGTCGTTGACTAAAGTGACTTGCATATCCGCGCCGAATTGCCCCCAGGCAAGAGAAGCATGTTTCGCAGCGGCTTTCTCAATCATATAATCAAAAAGACGTCGAGCCAAAAGGGGAGTGGCAGCGCCACTAAACCCAGGTCGCATTCCATGTCGCGTGTCAGCTGCGAGTGTGAATTGAGGAACCAGTAGCAAACCACCCTTCACATCAATCAGGCTAAGATTCATTTTGCCTTCGTGATCAGAAAATACGCGATAAGTGAGTAAGCGGTCTAGTAAACGATCTGCTTTGGATTCGTCGTCGGCTTTCTCGATACCAATAAACACTAGCAGACCGGCATCGATGCTAGCGATCGTATTTTGTTGAACTTCTACATGGGCATGTCGGACCCTTTGCAACAGGCCGATCATGGGGGAACTTAACGAGGGTCTAAATAATTTTCAGGTAGTCGAGTATGTTGACAGCAAACAAAGCGATAGCCGCAACCATTACAATCCATTCCATATTTCGTCGCGCTAGCACGCCAGTGAAATGTAGAATAAGGATAACGATGGCGAGAGTGTAGACAATGTAAAAAATCATAGCTTGGCCCCAATGTTCGTTTTTTGGTTACCCGAGTTTATAATTATGTGCGAATGCTAACAGCTTTTCCCGGATTTCATGCAATGGTAAATATCAACGGCATAACCTTATGATAAATATGAGAAATAGGCAATAAGTTATTAGCTTTTTCTCTCTATTCCAGACTTCGAACGCCTTTGGCATCTGCGATCAATAGAATATCGGCCCCGCGTATGGCAAATAAGCCGTTAGTGACCACGCCAGTCACATTATTTATCGTCTGTTCCAGCGCCACCGGCTCCATAATTGATAAGTTGTGTACGTCCAGAATCAGGTTGCCATTGTCTGTGGTAAAGCCTGCACGCAGTACTGGCTGACCACCGAGCTTCACCATCTCTCTGGCGACGTAGCTTTGTGCCATGGGTATCACCTCCACCGGCAGAGGAAACTTGCCGAGTACATCCACTTCTTTGCTGCTATCAATAATGCAAACGAATTTCTTGCTGGCAGCGGCGACAATTTTTTCCCGCGTCAGAGCCCCGCCTCCACCTTTGATTAAATGCAAGTTTTTAGTGGCTTCATCAGCACCGTCAACATATAAGGACAAAGACCCTGCACTGTTTAGATTAAGCACGGGGATGTGGTTTTTCCTTAATCGTTCTTCCGTGACCACAGAGCTTGCAACAGCGCCATCTATTCGGTGTTTTATGCCTGCCAAAGCATCAATAAAGAAATTCACTGTGCTTCCTGTGCCTACGCCAACGATCATGTTGTCCTCTACATAGTTCAAAGCGGCTTCGGCTACCTGTTGTTTTAATTCGTCTTGGTTCACAATATTGTATTCCAGCTAAAAGAAAATAGGATTGAAGTTGCCTCTCATGGAAAGATGCCAGCATCACGCAGCACTGGTAATTTTAAGCTGAAGTTGAATGAAGATAAATGATTATTTGTTCAGATTTTGCCCTGGTAAAGAAGTAATAAAAGGGACTTAGCTCATGACTGCGCGCCACGACTTTTTATCAAGCATGGTAGACGCACCCGTTCCAAAAACGCATATTAGATGCTTATTTTTTCCAGGCAGCCATCTCTCTCTCGAGAATAAAGATGGGTATCAACCGCAATGTCGTTCAAAAGACAATCCAACCTGAACCAGAGGTTCAAGTGGGAACAGCAAGCGATACATCAGGCTGCCCACCATAGCGGGGGGTGTGCACACAATATCGCGGTTTAGTTCCCTGGCGAGTGTATTATCGGCTCAAGTTACACCAGTCTCATCACGAACACCGCAGAAGATACCCAATTCTGATTCTGCTTACAGCTCAATGAGAGTTTTTACATCTCCAACTGTCTGCCCTTTATCAGGGCTTCGTCTATCTTGCTCTGTAAGCGTTGAATTGTGTTATCTACACTAGAAGTATAGTCGTCATTTTCTCTTTTGTAAGCAAGCAACTCGTGTGCCAGGTTTAGTGCAGTCATTACCGCAATTCTTTCACTGCCGATGACTCTGCCGCTGTTTTTCATGTCCAGCATCTTTGTATTTAGGAAGGTTACTGCTGTGTGTAACTGCTCACGTTCATTTTCATCGCATGAGATAAGGTATTCTTTTTCCAGAATGCTGACGGTGACCGGCTTGCCGCTTTCGTTCATGAGCGTGTTTCCATCGCTCTTAGTCGAGAAATCATGGATTCTATTCGGGTTCTGGCCTGTTCGGTTTTCTCAATAAGATTTGCCCTTTCAGTTACCAGAGAGCCCTGTTGGTTACGCAAAGCGGAATTTTCCGTTTTTAATTCATCCACTGTGCGGATCAGTTCATCCACCCGGGCTTCGAGGGCGGTAAGATCCATATTTTCTTTATCAGTCATGTCAGCAATCTATTTGTCGGTGTTATGCATTGGTGAGTATCATCGCCCTTCAATATAGAGCGGCGATACAAAGCGGTCAACTACTCAGATTGGAATATATACGAACAGCTTGTGTTTGCCCCCCATTGCCTTGCAGAATGCGTTGTCAGAAAGCAGACTTATCAGAGATATAGCGAATAAATGACAGATTATGATGTATTGGATGCCCTCCTGGTGAGAGTGGAGGCACAGGCCTATGCGGCCGAGTGTCATGGTTTTATTTGTGGTCAAATTTGTGTTACTGGCCTTGCAGATGAAGACCTGTGGAAAGAATTCCTGGACTTGCAGTCTGATGATGATGCCCTAATACAAACCTGTTACACAGAAATTGTGCAACTGGTGCTGGAGTGTCAGGCGCAAATGCTTTCGGCAGAATTCGGTCTAGAATTGTTATTGCCGGATGACGACATGTCCATAGCTGTGCGGGTGGAGGCTTTGGGAAACTGGTGTCATGGTTTTTTAAATGGTTACGGCGTTAGTGAACACGAGAATCCTGCAGGGGTATCGGAAGAATGTACCGAAGTGTTGGAAGATTTTAGCAAAATTAGCCGACTGGGAGTTGACGGCGATGATCCCGAAGACGATCATTCTTTGATGGAGTTAATTGAATATACGCGTATGGGGGCAATATTGATTTTTGAAGAATTAGAACCGGCCTTTGACCGACCGGAGGTATTACATTAATGGAAGCGCGAGAATTCCAACGACGTCGTAAACGGTTGATGGATATGATGGGTGATGACAGCATTGCCATCATACCAACCTCGCCAGTACGCATGCGTAATCGCGATGTCGAGTACCCGTTTCGACACGACAGTGATTTTTATTATCTGACCGGATTCGGCGAGCCGGAATCTGTCGCCGTGCTCATACCTGGACGTCCGTCTGGCGAATATATTCTATTTTGCAGGGAACGGGATGCGAAGATGGAAACCTGGAACGGCTTGCGTGCGGGGCTGGAAGGAGCGGTCGATCGCTATGGTGCGGATGATGCTTTTCCCATCGAAGATCTGGATGACATATTACCCGGTCTGTTGGGGGACCAGGAACGTATCTACTACACAATGGGCAACGATCCTGGTTTTGACCAGCGCGTGGTGAGCTGGGTAAAACACGTTCGTGATCAGGCCCGATCGGGTGTCAATGCGCCAGATGAGTTTATTTCTTTAAATCATATTTTGCACGATATGCGCCTGTATAAAAGTCGTCACGAAATAAAGGCGATGCGTCAGGCCGCCCGCATCGCGGCTGCCGGACATAGACGTGCTATGCAAGCTTGCCGCCCTGGAATGTTTGAGTACCAGATCGAGGCCGAATTGACACACGAGTTTATGCATCAAGGTGCACGTAGCCCAGCGTACTCATCCATTGTTGGCGGGGGAGCGAATAGCTGCATATTGCATTACACAGATAATGATGCAGAACTTAAGGACGGTGACGTGCTGCTAATAGACGCCGGAGCGGAATACGAAAGTTATGCCAGCGATATTACCCGTACCTTTCCCGTTAATGGTGAATTCACCAATGAACAAAGAGAAGTCTACGAAGTCGTGTTGGAAGCTCAGTTGGCTGCAATTGAAGCGGTAAAGCCGGGCAATCACTGGAATGATCCGCACGAAGCTGCTGTGCTTGCTTTGACCGAAGGCATGGCCTCTCTTGGTATTTTAAAAGGCCGGGTGCGCACCCTGATAAAAGATCAGACCTACACGAAATATTATATGCATCGTACCGGGCATTGGTTGGGAATGGATGTGCATGATGTGGGCGACTACAAAGTCGATGGTGAATGGCGGATGCTTGAGGCTGGCATGGTGTTGACTATCGAGCCTGGTCTCTACTTTGCCCCAAATCGAGGGCTAGCTAAAAAATGGTGGAATATTGGTGTCCGTATCGAGGACGATGTTCTGGTGACCAAAGAGGGTCATGATGTATTGAGTAAGGATATGCCCAAGACTGTCGATGAAATCGAAGCGTTGATGGCCGCGGGCAAAGCCGCTTCATTAAATTGAAGCGCATTCCTTTGTAGATGCAAGCTGAGTACGACATTGTTATTGCCGGTGGCGGCATGGTTGGCGCCAGTCTGGCTATCGCACTTGCCAACACAGATCTGAACATCGCCCTAATTGAGGCTGTAGCGCTCTCCAGTGAGCACCAACCCAGTTATGATGATCGTGGTCTCGCACTGTCATTATCTTCGCAGCGAATCTTTGACGCCCTCGGGATTTGGCAGAAGGTAGAAATGAATGCGAACCCGATCAAGCGGGTACACGTTAGTGACCGAGGTCATTTCGGTAAAGTCAGGATGGATGCGGCGAGCATGGGGCTTGAGGCGCTAGGCCACGTGGTAATTGCTCGTGAGTTGGGGGCCGTATTGATGGCTCAGTTGAAGCAAAGCGTAAATGTAAATATTGTCTGTCCGGCACAGGTGAAAGAGCTCAGACAAGAACCCGGGCAAATCAGTCTACTTGTGTCTTCCGAGGAATCGAGTCATGAGCTGTCCTGCAAATTATTGGTCGTTGCCGATGGTACGCAATCTGGTCTTCGAGACCAACTTGGCATTAAGAACTCAATAATAGACTACCAGCAGACAGCCATCGTCACTAATGTGACACCGGAGTTGCCGCATGCAGATACGGCCTACGAACGCTTTACCGAGTTTGGGCCATTGGCATTGCTGCCGCTCAGGCAAAATCGCTGTGCTGTTGTGTTTACGGTGCCGACAGAACAAGCTGAACACTATTTACATAAAGAGAACATTCGATTCCTTGAAGATATTCAGAGCCGATTCGGGCGACGATTAGGGCGCCTGAGTAAAGCGGGAATGCGCCGCTCTTATCCCATCACGCAAATGCAGGCCGAACGACAGCATGTTGGAAGAGCCGTTTTATTGGGCAACTCAGCACATACTATTCATCCAAACGGAGCGCAGGGATTTAATCTTTGCCTGCGCGATGTTGCGGGCCTTGCAGAGCATGTAATCCGGGGGCAGCGTAAGGGTATGGACCCAGGTAGTAAATTACTACTCGATGACTATCTGTTATCAAGACAGGACGATCAAATGCGTGTTGGACGTTTGTCGCACAATATGACGGAGTGGTTCTACAACACGAAAATCACAAAATCTTTGGCCCGTAATACCGCAATGACCTTGCTGGATCTTTTCCCCTCTGCAAAAGCTAACTTAATGCGCAGAGGTATGGGTGTATCAGGCAAGCAACCTGCATTGGTGCGAAGTTCGGAAATATGAGTCGACTGGATGCGGAAGTGCTCATAGTGGGTGGCGGACTGGCTGGCAATGCGCTGGCGGGATTACTCGGCAGCAAAGGTCTGGAATGCATTGTCATTGAAGCTGCACCAAAAATAGAAAATACAGGGTTGATGGCCGAGGATCCACGCGCATTGGCAATCACTCATGCTTCTCAACGGATTCTTGAGTCCATTGATGTTTGGCCTCGCCTGCCAGAGGAAAGAGTTGGTCGATTTCGTGGAATGCGTGTTTGGGATGAAAATGGTGATGGCGAAATAGAGTTTGATAGTGCAGATATCTGCCAGGGGACATTAGGACATATCATTGAGCAATCTGTGTTGCAGTCCATATTGCAGAATGTGGTGAGTTTTATCCCCGCAGTAAAGACTTGCCACAATACAAAATTGCGCGATATTAAATGGAAGAATGATTCCATCTCTGTCGTGTTGGATAATGATGAGGAACTCGTTGCGCAACTGGTAGTAGCCGCCGATGGTGTGCATTCTACAAGTCGGGAGCTCGCGGGGATAAGTTGGCATGTTCGTGATTATCAACAACAGGCCATCGCCTGTATAGTGAAGACAGCGCTGCCTCACGAGGACCTCGCCAGGCAACGATTTTTGACAGACGGTCCCCTGGCTTTTTTGCCAATGCATTCTGCTTTTCAAAGTGGCGTTGTCTGGTCCACCAGACCGGGACATGCCGATGATCTTATGGCGATGCAGGCAGGGGAATTTAATAAGGTGCTTCAAGCGGCCTTTGATAATACCCTGGGAGAGGTGGAGGAGAGCGGACAAAGAGGATGCTTTACTTTACAACGCGCGCAGGCGGAACACTATTGTAAAGCCAGGTTTGTATTAGTTGGGGATGCTGCACATTCGGTTCACCCGCTGGCAGGTCAGGGTGCGAACCTGGGTTTTCTGGATGTAGCCAGCCTTGCCCAATTGATATTGCATGCCAGGAAAAGGAATAAGGACATAGCAGGGAAACGAGTGTTGCGAAGCTATGAACGCTGGCGCAAGGTCGAAAATCATATGATGATGATGACTCTGGAAGGATTCAAGTACGCTTTTGAAAACCAGTCCACACCGCTACCGATGTTACGCAATAAAGCGCTGGATTTTGCCAATTCGATTGTTCCCTTAAAAAACACTATCATGCGCCACGCCATGGGCTTGTCAGGTGATTTGCCCACACTTGCTAAGGGAAATTTGACCTGAGTGTTTACGAATACCAAGCCAGTGCTTAGATGTACATTGGCTAGAGATAGAAATATATAATGTCGGAAAATGAAATATCAGCCCCCAGTAATTTTATCCGCAAGATAATTGCTGAAGATCTGAAGCAAAATAAAAATGACGGACGGGTGCAAACCCGATTTCCTCCGGAACCAAATGGTTATTTACACATTGGTCATGCCAAATCTATTTGTCTGAATTTTGGTCTTGCGAAGGAGTTTAAAGGACTTTGCAACTTACGTTTTGATGATACCAACCCGGAAAAAGAAGAAACGGAATATGTCGAATCGATAAAAGCCGACGTGCGTTGGTTAGGTTTTGACTGGCAAGACAGGGAGTATTTTGCTTCTGACTATTTTGAGCAACTTTATCAATTTGCCGTTGAGCTAATAAGCAAAGGTAAAGCTTATGTGGACAGCCTCAACGCCGATGAAATCCGGGAGTATCGGGGTACTTTAACGGAACCCGGCAAGGAGAGCCCTTATCGGGATAGAAATGTAGAAGAAAACCTTTCGCTATTCCAGGAGATGCGGGACGGAAAATTCAAAGACGGTGAATGTGTGCTGAGGGCGAAGATCGATATGTCTTCACCGAATATAAACATGCGCGATCCAATTATCTATCGTGTTAGAAAGGCTAGCCATCATCGCACCGGAGATGATTGGTGCATATATCCCATGTATGATTTCACCCATTGCTTATCTGACGCCATAGAAAATATCACCCACTCTGTTTGTACCCTCGAGTTTGAAGATCATCGTGCCCTCTATGACTGGGTTATTGATAATCTCGACACACCATCACGTCCACACCAGTACGAATTTGCCAGACTCAATCTTGATTATGCCGTGTTGAGTAAACGCAAGCTTATTGAATTAGTAAGTGATGCTCACGTCAATGGCTGGGATGATCCGCGTATGTTCACTATTACCGGTTTACGTCGCCGCGGATATACGCCGGCCGCTATTCGTGATTTTTGTGATCGTATTGGCGTCACTAAAAGTGACACTCGTATCGACATGAGCGTGTTGGAAAATTCTTTACGCGAAGATCTCGATAAAACCGCTCCCAGAGTGATGGCGGTATTAAGGCCTCTAAAAGTTGTCATAGAAAATTACCCGGAAGGTAGCGAAGAAGAACTGGATGCTGCCAATCATCCACAAAAGCCTGAGATGGGTTCGCGCAAGGTGTCATTCAGCCGTGTCATTTATATAGAAAAGGAAGATTTTATGCTGGATGCACCGAAGAAGTTTTTCCGCCTCTCGCCTGGCAAGGAAGTCCGTCTACGCTATGCATACTTCATAACATGCCACGAAGCTATCAAAGACGAGCTGACAGGAGAGGTAATTGAACTTCGCTGTAGCTATGATCCAGCAAGTAAGGGTGGAAATTCGCCAGATGGTCGGAAAGTAAAAGGTACACTACACTGGGTGTCAGAACGGCACGCACTCAAATCCGAAATTCGGCTTTATGACCGGCTTTATACGGAGGCTAACCCGGATAAGGGCGGTCAGGACAGCAGGGCATTTTTAAATCCTGATTCGGTGGAAATTATAAACGACGCTCTTGTGGAACCCTCCTTAAGAGATGCAAAACCTGAGGATCGATTTCAATTCGAGCGTCTTGGCTATTTTTGTGCAGACAAGGAAGATTGGGATCCACAGAAGCCGGTATTTAACCGTTCAGTGACATTGCGGGATACCTGGGGAAAAGTGAGCAAAAACTAAAAAGTAAAATTTTAAACAACTAACAACGGATCCTTATTATGTCTACAACACCAGCAACTCTCTACGAATCTGAAATCAAAAATCTTTCATTAGTCAACAAAGGTAAGGTGCGGGATATTTATGATGTTGATGAGAATCACCTGTTGATTGTCACAACAGATCGCCTCTCTGCTTTTGATGTGATTTTGCCTGATCCTATTCCTGGTAAAGGCGCCGTGCTTACAAGGGTCTCCAACTTCTGGTTTGAGCGCACGAAAAATATTATCGACAATCATCTCAGCGACAAGACCCTGGCAGACGTCATTCCTGATGAAGTAGAAAGAGCAAAGCTGGAAGGGCGCGCCATTGTTGTAAAGAAATTGAAACCCTTGCCGGTGGAAGCTATTGTGCGCGGCTATCTCATTGGTTCCGGCTGGAAGGACTATCAAAAAACGGGCTCCGTTTGTGGTATACAACTACCTGATGGTTTGAAGCAGGCTCAACAATTGCCTGAGGCGATCTACACCCCATCTACTAAAGCTGAGCTTGGTGAACATGATGAAAACATAGACTTTGATGCAACCGTTGCACTGCTCGGGCAAGAGATGGCGGAGAAAGTGCGTGATGTCAGTATAAGGATTTACAGGGAAGCGGCAGAGTATGCCCTGGAACGCGGCATCATCATCGCCGACACCAAATTTGAGTTTGGAACGGACGAAAATGACAAGCTGGTATTAATTGATGAGGCGCTTACACCCGACTCTTCCCGTTTCTGGCCGGCAGAATCTTATGAAGTAGGCACTAGCCCACAGAGTTTTGATAAACAATATGTGCGGGATTATTTGGAAACCCTGGACTGGAATAAAAAAGCGCCCGCACCCAGATTACCGGAAGAGGTGATTAAGAATACTTCGGCGAAATATAAGGAAGCCCAGGATAAGCTTATTAGCTAATGATTGGCTTAGGTAAAGCAGTATCTTAAGCGTAGTAAAACAAAGGAGATAAATATGAAAACACGCAACATTTGGCTAATCCTCGTTTCAACTTTGTTTTTTGCTGCATGTTCTGACAGTAATGACAATAAAGTCTCCGGCGATCATGTATGGAAAGAACAGACCGCCACGATAGATAAAGCAAAAGAAGTCGAAGGAATATTGAAAAAATCAGCCGAGGATCAGGCAAAGGCGCTAGAAAAGCAGATGCAATAGTATTTGAAGTATTAAAGTAAAAAAATGAATATGGTGATGAAAGGTAATTTCCGCGGATCTGGATCCTGGTATTGCAGTAGACTTTAGTGAGTGCCTGGCGACACACTGTCGTTTGTGAGTTTGTTCAATAGTACCTGGCGGGCAGAGGCATCTTTGACATTCGTCATCGCTTCGTTGAAAGCCTTGACCTTAATATCATGCGCACTCAATAGTTGTTCCAGCTTCAGATTCTCTGCTATGGAAGGTGACTCGTTTTTAGGGTATTTCTGATCCAGTTCCTGTAGAAAACCGAAATAGCCAAGCTTGGTTTGTCCCATGGCCTGATAGGCGTGCCAGGCTTGTTCTGCTTCAGGGGACAGGGGAGTTTTGAGTTTAGTAGACATGCAGCAGGGCCTTTTCGCTGGTTTTTTTGAAAATACAGAAGCCAGAATTCTGACTTCTGTATGTACCTCGTGGTTTAGCTTACCTTTTCCATATCGTCGTTGTATTTTCCGCTACACGCCAGGCTATTACATTTTTCTCTATGTAACAGAGCGGCTCGCCCCGCTTCCAGATTACTTTCCTTACCTGACCATGCCTTCAAACAGGGTTCCTGTAAGGCGCGACCGTAAGAGAAGCTTAAAGGCCAGGGCAGATCACTATTGCTGGCATTCATCGCATTCAAATGTGCCGTCGCCAGTTCTGGCGTTTGTCCCCCGGAGAGGAAAACAATACCCGGTAATTCTGCTGGCACATTGTTGCGTAGGCAACGGACGGTCATATCTGCCACTTCCTGAACACTTGCCTGTGTTGGGCATTGTTTGCCTGAGATAACCATATTGACCTTCAAAATGGTGTGTTCAATGGCGACATCCTGAGATTTGAGCTGAGCGAAAAGTGCTTTCAGGGTAGTTTCGGTAACCTCATAACATCTTTCAATTGTATTGTCGGCATCCATCAATACTTCTGGCTCTACCATAGGAACAATACCCGCCTCCTGACACAGTCCGGCATAACGAGCGAGGGCATGGGCGTTGGCTTCAATACAGGCGGTGCTGGGAATATTGTCACCGATGGTAATCACAGCACGCCATTTGGCAAACTTTGCTCCCAATGTGCGATATTCGGCAAGGCGTTCGCGTAAGCCGTCCAGACCTTCGCTTACCTTTTCGCCAGAATGGCCGGCCAGATCCTTGGCGCCCATGTCCACCTTGATGCCGGGCATGATGCCCAGATTAATCAAAGCTGTTGGAAAAGGCACATCACCTTCGGTGGATTGGCGCATGGTTTCATCATAGAGAATCATGCCGCTGATGTAGTCATTGCCACCTGGCGCTGTAATCAGTAAGTCCCGGTAATTCCGTCGATTTTCTTCGGTTGATTCTATGTTGATGGTGTCGAAACGCTTCTTAATGGTAGGAGCACTTTCGTCAATCGCCAGGATGCCCTTGCCTGCTGCCACCATCGCTCGCGCTGTTTGTTCCAGTTCATTCGCAAATTCACTCATTACTTTTCCTCAATAATTAAAATGTTAATCCCTCATTTACCGGGGTGAGGGCACCCAAAAGAATATTTTAACCTCTGGCAAGCGAATAGTCAGGCTCTTCTTAATCGTTTACTTACAATTGAGACAAAATAGACCAGGCCCGCGATGACAATAATAGTGGCTCCCGAGGGAAGATCTGGTTGATAGGAAAGCGCCAGTCCGCTGGTAGTGATCAACGCACTTAAAATGACCGCTATAACCATCATGCGCGGAATCGAGTTGGAAAACTGCACGGCACTCGCTGCTGGCAGAATGAGTAAGGCCATTACCAGGATCAGCCCAACAATTTGTATCAATAATACAATTGTCAAGGCGGTCATGCACAGCAAGAGTATATAATAGGCTTCGATATTAATACCACGCAGTCGAGCAAACTCCTCATCAAAAGCCGCCGCCAGGAACTGTTTGTAAAATGCAAACACAGTAAGCATGATCACGACATCCAGTATCGCCATCAACATGAGGTCATGTGCTGTCACAAGTAGAATGTTGCCAAATAAATAACTCATCAAGTCTGTGTTGTATCCAGGTGTTCTGGATATAAAAAGGATGCCTATTGCCATTCCTACTGACCAGAAAGCTGCTATCAGGACATCTTCATCCTGACGCCAGCGCAGTTTTATCCAACCTATCAAAACTGCAGTAATCAGTGCGGCAATCATTGCGCCGACAATAGGTGAGCCATTGAGAAAATAGGCAATGCCCATGCCGGCAAGAACGGTATGTGCAATACCACCAGTTAGAAAACTGATCCGTTTTACAACAACATAAGTCCCTATGATGCCGCAACCAAGACTCGCTAATAAACAGGCCAAAAGCGCATGTTGCATAAATTGGAATTCGCGAACGACGGAAAAAAACTCAATCATAAGGATAAACCCGAATTGCTACAGGTGCCGTCAAGTTTCGCTTCACTGGCGCGTTCTACATCCATGCACTCGTTCAGTGGCAAACTATCAATGTGCATGATGAATCATCTTCACCGGCGCGCCGTAGAGCTCTTCTATCGTTTTACCGCTGATTGCTTCTGTTTTATGGCAGAGCAAAGTGGTATTCAAACAACCCACACGATTTACGTAGCCGGAAATAAAGGCGATATCGTGAGAGACAACAATGATGGTCATGTGTTCGTTGTATTGTGTTAGTAGAGAAAAGATATTTTCCTCTGCTTGTACATCGATGTTTGCCGTAGGCTCATCGAGTATGAGTATTTCAGGTTCGCTGGCGAGTGCTCTGGCTATTAGCATCCGCTGTACTTGTCCACCGGAGAGATTTTCAATGGTGACGTTAACGAGATCAGCGATCTCCACCACCCGTAAGGATTCTAGTGCTATTTCACGGTCACGCTTGCTGAAGCCTCCCATACGCCTGCTTTTTCCCATACATCCCATTAGCACCACGTCCATAACATTAATGGGAAAATTTCGCGGAAAGGATGGCGTTTGCGGCACATAACCAATATGTTGGCAGGACTGCTTCGGAGATTTCCCCAGCACGCTTATTTTTCCCTTGTCAGGTTTTAACGTTCCCAACATCAGTTTCAACATAGTGCTTTTACCGGCACCATTAGGCCCGATAACGCCGAAAAATTCCTCAGCTTCTATGTCAAGGCAGATATCTTCCAGTACCTTGATATGACCATAGGCAAAACTGACCTTATCAAAGCTTATGACAGCTGACATATTATCGTGTTGCCCCGGCAATTAATTTTGTAATACTGCGAAGATTAGTAAGGTAATCACTATCCAGAAGGTCGACTTCAATAAGCTGAGCGCCAATCTCATTTGCAAAGGCAAGCGCTGTCGCTGAAGAGTGCTGTTTTTGTACGAACAACGTCCTGATCTTTTCCAGTCGGGCCTGGCGAACTATGTTCACCAGACTATGTGCGCCTAATTCCTTACCTTCGTTCTCAAGAGACATCTGAATCAGACCATAATCGTTTGCAAAATGGCCGAGGGCGGCATGTGAAATAATAAAATAATCGGTTCGACGCTGATTCAGCAAGGCATAGATTTCGTTGTCCAATTGCTCCAGCTCGACGATTAAATCCAGATAGTTTTGTTCGAATTCCAGGGTGTGCAGAGGGTCGGCTTTAATTAATTCATTTTTAACAATGGCGGCTATTAACTGAAGGTTTCTTGCGCTGGTCCAGACATGATTATCAAGTGAGAGCGAATGGTTTCCAATGATGTCTTCACAACAATCGATCACTTTTATTTGCGTATTGTTCTTTTTAAGAAGGGTGATCCATTTCTTTTCAAAAGCAACACCAATCCGAAAGTAGAGTTGTGTGCTATTCAGTTTGCTGATTTGTTTTGCTGAAGGATCGAATGTTTCCGGTGAATCGCCTGGCTTCAATATAACCTGAACATCAACGAACTCGTTTCCGATGCGCTCGACCAGGTATTGCTGTGGAGGAACGCTGACGCTTATCCGAAGAGGTTCTCCTGCTATAAGCGTGTCTGGGAGAAAACAGAAAAATACGCAGCAATAGAAAAATGTTTTGAACATTGTGTAAATCTTGATATTGAGACGGGTTTACTTATCTATTGTGCACTGGGCGCAACTACCCTTAATTTCGACAACCTGGTCTTCAATGGAAAAACCGATTTGCCCGGCTTTTTTGCTAATGAGCTTAACCAGCTCCGGATCATCCAGTTCCGCAACTTCTCCGCAGTCGCCGCATATCAGAAATTGACCGGAGTCAAGATGCCCAGGTTTTCCGCAACCGACGTAAGCATTGAGCGATTCTATTTTGTGTACCAGACCCTCTTCCAGCAGGAACTCCAGGGCGCGATATACTGTAGGGGGAGCCGCACTGCTACGTTCAGTGCGGAGAATATCCAACACATCATAGGCCTTTACCGGCTCATGGTTGGCCCATACCAGCTCCAACACGCGTCGCCTGGTCGGTGTTAGACGAATGCCGCGTCGAGCGCAGGTAGCCTCTGCCGCCGTCAACGCATCAGCAATACATGCAGAATGTCGGTGTTTACCCTGAGAGAATTCGCGTATTACTTTAGCCTGGATCATGCTATATCCCTGTGAAAATAAATGTTATATTATAACATTACATAATTATAATCCAGAATCATGCTTAGCCGATTACGAATAGCCGCATCATTAGCATTGTTGATAGTGTTGGGCCAGGGCCTGAGCCTGCTTCACGGCATTGAACACTTATTGCCAGCCGATAATGTTGATTGTGTGCTTTGCCTGAAAGCCGAGCAGCAAAAACATGGGCTTGTGGAAGCGCTTTTTTCGCTCGGAGAGACCACTATTTTTTCGCTTAGGACTGAGCCCTCTTACCTATATAATAAACCGCAAACAAGAAATCCATTTCACGCTCGAGCGCCGCCCGGCTTATTCCGACATACCCTCTGAACCTTGAAGTTGTTTTAAGGTTCAGGAATTGTGAGCAGCTAGTAATATCTGTTGCTCTGCCAATCGATAGACGCATTGAAAGACAAATTGTGTTTATCCAGAAATTGCAAGACCATGCAGGAGATTCAGGCATGCGAGTAACTATATATTTAAATCTTCCTTTATTTCTTTTTTCCGTCTGGCCCTGTCTGCTCTCCGCTCAGCATGCCGATAAGCTGGAAGAAGTCACCGTTACGGCGAGACCTGCCGGGTTTCAGAATGTTGATCACATTGCACAAGCACTGACGGTGGTTAGTGGCGATGAATTAAGGGAGAAAGTGAGCAACAGTCTTGGTGAAACTTTGGCGCAGGAACTCGGCGTGACTGCCAGTGATTTTGGTCAGGGCGCTAGTCGGCCGGTTATTCGCGGTTTAAGTGGTGCGCGAGTGAAAATTATGCAGGACGGGATTTCATCTATGGATGTCTCGACTGTCAGTGTCGATCATCCAGTGACGATTGATCCCGGCCATGCAGAACAAATCGAAATCTTGCGTGGTCCAGCCACATTGCTATATGGCAGCGGTGCCTTTGGTGGTCTGGTGAATGTCAGCACCAATCGTATTCCAGCTACGCTGGGTGAAGAATTTACAGCAACATTGGACGCGCGTTTTAACTCGGTCTCTGATGCCAAAAGTGTAGGTTTAAGAGCAGATGGAGACACGGGTTCGCTTGGCCTGCATTTCGATTCGCTGATCAGGGATAGCAACAATTATGATTCTGCAAATGGCGAAATCCTTAACAGCGCTGTTGAGTCAGTTGATACGAACTTTGGCCTCTCAATAATCGGTAACAAAGGATATTTCGGCGCGGCCTATGGCAGATACGCCTCGGAGTATGGCATTCCCCTTGATCCAGATACTCAGGATGAAGTGCTTTCCATTGACCAAAACCAGGATCGCTTCGAGTTGGCGGGAGAAATTAACGAAGCTATTCCGGGTATTCGTAATGCCAGAATTCGTTTCGGCTATGTCGATTATGAACACACAGAGTTTGAAAACAACGCTGAGGCGGGGACGCAGTTTTTTAACAACGAATGGGAAGGTCGTATTGAACTTCATCACCAACCTATAGGGGTTTGGAACGGTACCTTCGGGCTACAGTATCGAAATCGACGTTTTAATTCAGTGGGTACTGAGGCTTTCGTGCCGAGGTCAAAACTGGACTCGGTCGGGTTTTTCATACTCGAAGATCGAGATTGGCATGACTGGCATTTTGAATTAGGTGCTCGTTATGAAATGCAAACAGTTGAGCCCGTCGACAGCACCACCTTACTTAACGTCGATCACGATGTATATTCGCTTTCCCTGGGCGCGTTGTGGAATTTTAGTAAACACTATTTCGCCGGAGTGTCGCTGACGCGGGCACAACGGGCACCAGCCCTTGAAGAGCTTTTGGCCAATGGGCCGCATGTCGCCTCTGGCACTTTTGAAGAAGGTGATCCGAATTTACGAGAAGAAACGTCTAATAACATCGACTTAAGTCTGCGTAAAACCAGTGGATCCTGGCGTTGGACGGCCAATATTTTTGTTAACTATATCGAGAATTTTATCTTTCAACAGGAGCAAGACGAAGACAACAACGGTTTCGCGGATGAGGTGGATATAGATCGTTTGTCAGGAGGCGAGCTATTACTGATAGCCTTCAGACAACAGGATGGCCTGTTCTACGGCATAGAGGCGGAGAGCCGTTATGAGATATTCGACAATGAAAAAGGCAAGCTTGGGATCAGATTCTGGGGCGATTGGGTACGCGCCCAACTCAACAAAGGCGGTGATCTGCCGCGTATTTCCCCGGCAAGGCTGGGTAGTAATCTGGAGTACAATCGTGACAACTGGCACTTCGATGTCGACCTCACTTACACCTTCAAACAAAATAAGGTAGGTAAGCTGGAAAGTGAAACGGGAGGCTATACCTCTTTGAACATGGGCCTTGGATACGAAGTCATCAGTGGCAAACTTGAAGCTGACTTCTCATTACGCGCCAGCAATCTTCTAAATGAAGACAGACGACGCCATACCTCTTTCCTGAAAGAAAGAGCACCGCTGCCTGGTCGAGCTGTCATTCTCGGTCTCAGTGTTAGTTTCTAATTAATCAAGTCGCTGTATAATTCAAGGCATGACTGAAACCAATACCAAATTTGATCAACACCTGGACGCAAAGGGATTAAATTGTCCTCTCCCTGTGCTAAAGGCCAAGGTTGCCCTGAACAAGATGCAGCCAGGAGAGGTGCTCTATGTCGAAGCCACCGATCCTCATGCCACAATCGATTTTGAAGCCTACTGTGCCCGCACAGGGCATGAGATTGTTCGTCTTATTGAGAGCAGCGATCTAATAGAGATATATGTTAAACGAGCAACTTCCCCGAAAAAGATATAGTGTTTCTCAGATCAATAAAATGAACCGCAGCACAATGATTTTTGAGTAAATCTCAGGTTTTAGTTTCTGAAAAGTGAAGGTGCTGTATTACAACAGAAATGACGAGGTCAGAAAGCGGCGCGCATCAACAAGGTTGCAGTAAAGGCGGGAAGATACGCTAATCTTGCTTTTTGTCATTCAGTCCAAACAGGGCATCCAGTTCCTGTTTGGACCGATCTGAATCACCTGTTGACAGATTGCTTGTTCCTTTATCCAATCCAAATAAGCCCTCCAATGATTCTTTATTCGAAGTCACTTCAGTGCTGCCATCTCGCTGGGAATGGTTTGCTGCTTGAAAATACCCGCAGAAGTTCGCGCGTTTTTTGTCACTGACATTTTCAGCTATGGGCTCACGGCAACTGTTGTTTACTTTTGGATCAAAAAATTCGCACATTCGACAGACATGTAAATCGACCTTGCAGGATTTGCACCTGGAAAAACGCGAAAAAGGCAGCAATACATCTTCCAGCGATTGACTGCACTTCCAGCAAAATAATTCGGTAATTGCCATTTTCGATCGGTGTGATTTAGAAAAATAGTAATTTGATTATAAAGATAAGCAGTACGACATTCAGTATGATATTAATCAGGGACTCACCTTTCTTTATCGACATATGAGCACCTAGCCATGCACCAATAGAATTTCCTACAGCCAGACAAATCCCCAGCATCCATAATAATTCAATCTGCGTAATAAATATGGTCAGGGCTACAATGGTATAGGCGCCGATGATAAATACTTTGTGCATATTGGCATGCACGAGATCCAGTCCCAGCACCTTATTCAGGATTGGCAGCAATATGAATCCGACACCTATCTGGATAAACCCGCCAAAAAAACCGACGACGATCATCAGTAAATGTCCGATGATCATTCTTTTCCGCGTGACTGGCGTAACGGTTAGCTCGGCTCTCTCCTTCTTTACAGTCATGACGATCATAACTGCGAGCATAATCACAGCCAGGGTGCGGTTAAACCAGAGGCCTTCAAGGCGAGTGCCGAGATATGCGCCAGCCACGGCACCAGGCAATGCGAACAACGCAAGAGTCAGGCTCAATCTGAAATCGGAGTAGCCTTTTCTGAAGAAGGTAATTACTGCAGTGATATTTTGCGCGAGAATAGCAATACGATTGGTGCCATTGGCAACCGGTCCTGGAATCCCCAGGAATACCATCACTGGAACCGTGATCATGGAACCACCTGCGGCCATGACATTTATAAAACCAGCAAGGATGCCGACCAGGAGTAGGGTGATGCCTTGCCAGTATTCCATATCCTGATTGTACTTTGTGTAAGGAGGAAGAAATACCAGTGCTTTCGTAGACAGAAGCCTAATCGAATTAAGCTGGTGAGATCACGGAGAAGACAGTGTTGTTTCCTTTTTTTCCTTGAATTCTCTGCTTTGCAATTCTGCGACCTTGCAGCTGTTTTTGATGGGTGTTTTTATACTTATCCTAAGAAGCGGACTACCTAACTCTCCAATAATTCATCACACAATGAAGCTCCAAAAAATCAGACATTAAATCTGAATAGCATCACGTCGCCATCGTTGACAACATACTCCTTGCCCTCCAGACGCCATTTGCCCGCATCCTTTGCGCCCTGTTCGCCCTTATAACCAATAAAATCATCAAATGCAGTGACTTCAGCGCGAATGAAACCATGTTCAAAATCCGAATGAATGACGCCTGCGGCTTTAGGGGCGGTATCGCCCTTATGGATAGTCCAGGCGCGTATCTCTTTTGGCCCTGCGGTAAAGTAGGTCTGCAATCCCAGCATTTCGTAGCCAATGCGAATAATACGATTTAAGCCGGGTTCCTCCAGCCCCAATTCGCTAAGAAAGTCCTGCTTGTCAGCGTCATCAAGCTCCGCTATTTCAGATTCAATGGCCGCACACACCGGTATGACCTGTGAGCCTTCAGCTGCGGCCCGTTTTTCCAGTTCTACTAACCATCGGTTTTCACGGAGACCTGTTTCTTCGACATTGGCGATGTACAAGCTTGGTTTATCCGTCAATAAATGAAAATCTCTTATTGCTAATCTATCGTCGTTTTCCAGGGTCAGGGTACGAATGGGGCTAGCTGTATCAATATGCGCTAACAATTTTTCCAGCAAAGCCAACTTTGATTTAGATTCTTTGTCGCCACTTCTGGCAAGTTTCTGAGCTTTTTGCAGAGCACGATCCAGTGTTTCCTGATCTGCCAGGCACAATTCGGTATTGATAACGTCAATATCCGAAAGAGGATCGACTTTGCCGGCCACGTGCACGATATTGTCATCATCGAAACAACGAACAACCTGGGCAATGGCATGGGTTTCACGAATGTGGGCAAGAAATTTGTTGCCGAGACCCTCGCCTTTAGATGCGCCTGCCACCAGTCCGGCAATATCAACAAACTCCATGTGGGCGGGAATCACCTGTTTGCTTTCCACAATGCTTCTAATTTGTTGAAGGCGAAGATCGGGCACAGGCACAACACCGATATTCGGATCGATAGTACAGAAAGGATAATTCTCAGCGCTGATGCCAGAATTGGTTAGCGCATTAAATAAAGTTGATTTGCCTACATTGGGCAAACCTACAATACCGCATTTGAATCCCATAGTTTTATATCGTCAGTATTAGATTACAAAAACATAAGCAAGGGGAACACCATCTCAGAGTCATGTATTGCTAGCATGCAATTCGTTCATGGCTTTTGGTACATCGTCATTGAACACCTGTGGCATTACTGATAAGGCATTTTCTATCGCAGTATCGATAAGTTGTTGATCTTCGATACCCGGTCGCCCTAGAACATGAGGCGTTACGGAATCCCGTTTGCCCGGATGACTCACGCCGATACGCAGGCGTAGAAAATTTTTCTCTCCGGTTTTATCAATAATATCTCGCAAGCCATTATGCCCACCATGTCCGCCGCCCTGTTTGAGGCGAGCGATGCCAGAATCCAGATCGATTTCATCATGCGCGACAAGCATTTCTTCACTATCGATTTTAAAGTAATCAAGCGCAGCCTGTACCGCTCTGCCACTCTCATTCATGAAAGTTAAAGGCTTAATTAGCCGGCAGTCAATCCCGGCATCTGAAATACGTGCGGCTTCGCTATGAAGCCTGGCCTGTGCTGAAAATTGGCAATTAAATTGTTGGACCAAAGCATCTACAAACCAAAACCCGGCGTTATGCCGGGTTTTAGTGTACTCAGAGCCTGGGTTTCCCAGGCCAACAATAAGCTTGATCACGCCAGGCTGACTCTGCCTTTTAGATCAGCCCTATTCCTCGCTGGCAGGTGCATCACCTTCAGGTGTCGCTGCAACTTCGGTTTCCTCAATCACCCCTTCTTCCGCAGCTCGTGGAGGATGTACGGATGCAACCGGACGTGATTCATCACCACCGTGTGTTAAGGCATAAATTTCTACGCCTTCAGGAAGCTTCAGATCCGAGAGGTGGAGAGTTTCATTAAGTTCAAGTGTAAGCAAATCCACTTCGATATATTCAGGAAGGTGCTGTGGTAA
Organism: Planctomycetota bacterium; assembly: GCA_047638675.1. Classification (GTDB taxonomy): domain Bacteria; phylum Pseudomonadota; class Gammaproteobacteria; order Eutrophobiales; family Eutrophobiaceae; genus WLWS01. The sequence continues at coordinate 23,748 of JBLIML010000036.1, forward strand.
ACAGGCAATTTCTATATCGGTCATGACATGGCTGATTACGCCGCCACCAGTTTTTACACCGACACAGGTGGTTTCATTAATGAAATGCAGAGGCACGCGCATTGTCAGCTTTTCCTTTGCATCAATACGTAGAAAATCAATATGCATAATAAGTCTTTTGTATGCATGCCGCTGCAAATCCTTAAGCACAACCTGATCGCTATCTTTTCCAACATTCAACGTCAGAATGTGGGAGTAAAACGCTTCATTATCAAGTTGATGTCCGAGGACATTTTGATCTATTGATATCATCACTGCCTCTTTGTTTGTGCCATACACAATACCGGGAACCTTTCCGGTTTTACGCAGGCGGCGGCTCGCACCTTTCCCCACGTTTACACGCGGCTCTGCATTTATTTCGAATGTTTGCATTTTAAACTCCTGATTATATAAATTTAGCGTCCTTTATCCGCGACCAGATAAAGATCTTTTGGTTAATGCCATTAGTAAATAGCTGCAAGTAACAGGATAGATATCATGATGCTTGCAGCTAATTGCTATTTTTCTTTACTCTATTTTCCAGATACTCTCATTAATCAATGAACATCGAACTCAGTGATTCACCCTCTGCAACACGACGAACACTCTCGGCTAACATGGCAGCGACACTTAACTGACGAATACGATCACAGGCCGTTGCCTCAGCGTTAAGAGGAATCGTATCCGTAACAACCAGTTCATCCAGCTCCGAGGACTGAATATTCTTTATCGCATTGCCTGATAAAACCGGATGGGTACAGTAAGCAACTACTTTTATGGCGCCGGATTTTTTCAATGCCGCCGCGGCGTTGCACAAAGTCCCGGCGGTATCCACCATGTCATCGATAATAACGCAGGTTCTGCCTTCAACATCACCGATTATATTCATTATTTCCGATTCATTCGGATTCGGACGACGCTTATCAATAATGGCCAGTTCCGTGTCGTCCAGGCGTTTTGCCAGTGCTCGGGCTCGGACTACACCACCTACATCCGGTGACACCACCATCAGGTTGGGATACTTATGTTTCCAGACATCGCCCAATAAAACAGGAGAGGCGTAAACGTTATCCAGAGGCATATCAAAAAACCCCTGAATTTGATCCGCATGTAAATCCACCGTCAGCACTCTGTCAATATGCACGCAGCCAATCATATTGGCCACCACCTTTGCCGTAATAGGCACTCTGGCCGAGCGAGGACGACGATCCTGGCGTGCATAGCCCATGTAGGGCACAACAGCGGTTACCCTTGCTGCAGAAGCACGGTGTAAGGCATCCGCTATTACCAACAGCTCCATCAAATTATCATTTGTTGGTGCGCATAATGACTGCAGAATAAACACGTCTCGGCCACGGACGTTTTCAGAAATCTCCGCCATCACTTCGCCATCACTGAAACTGCCGACGGTGATCTTTCCCATGGGCAAATTCAAATAACCGGCAATCTCTGAAGCTAACACCGGATTGGCATTACCGGAAAAGAGCATCACATTCGCTAATGACATAGTAAATTGCGCCTTTGTTTGTGAATTGGCTGGGATGCCAGGACTCGAACCTGGGAATCCGGGGATCAAAACCCCGTGCCTTAACCAGCTTGGCTACACCCCAAATATTTTCAACTCCTGTCCGGGCTTTTCGGACAGAATGTAGAACCTGGGTATCCTTACCCCGTGCCTTAACCAGCTTGGCTACACCCCAAATATTTTCAACTCCTGTCCGGGCTTTTCGGACAGAATGTAGAACCTGGGTATCCTTACCCCGTGC
>JBLIML010000037.1:0-25228 GCA_047638675.1 Planctomycetota bacterium
ATAGGCGGATAAAAAGGTGAATTAAGATCAGCTCATCTGTGAGTCAAGCCTAGCTCGATTGTCGCCCCAGTGTAGCGACAATCTTTTGCCCGATTTCGACTCATGCGGATATCACTTTTTTCATTCATTCAAATGTCGCTTGATTGATATGATGAGTTGTCTGTTTTCGCTTTTTGGACGTTTAGACAAAGTGATAGTCTCTTCATGCTGTATATCCGCGGGAATCCTATCTTCGCTTTAGTTCAACAAATATTTGAGACACGCTCGAAAGCGTGTTCCCGACGCTTTCTACCGCCTACATCCCGTTGTTACTACGGGAATGAGACATCGTCCCTGCAGGCGGTCACTCACGACCATCCATGGTCTACGTGACATAAAAACATTCTGTTTTTAACCCGGGTTGCGGTTTTTCATCCACGCCGCCTCCACCAATAAAAAAGGCCACCTTTTGGTGACCTTTGTTATTGGTGGAGGCGGCGGGAATCGAACCCGCGTCCGCAAGTACTCCGCCTTCGGTTCTACATGCTTAGCCGACTCTATTAGTTTAATTGACTGCTACCCGAACGGCAGGGAAAACAATCAACGATTCCGTAAAGTTTTAGCGAGTCAATACCGGACAGATATCATCGCGATCTTATGTGAGTCGACGCCTGTTACCGGGCGCATAAGCACACACCGGGCAGACGGCACCCTACTGGGTATTAAGCAGCGAGTGCGTAGTTGTCGTCGTTGGCAACTAAAATGTTGCAGATGGATTTACGAGGTATTCTGCACCTCGGCATGCCCCTTGGGTTTTGCTACCCACGTCGAAACCAGGAACGCCCCCGGGAACGAGGAAAAGTATAGAGTGAAACAGGAGAAACTACCATCTCTAACTTCGTCCTGTTATCAAACTTTTGACAGAGTGAAAATCAAAAAAGTTCAATCGCATTTGTTGTCCAGGGTGGAATTTCCTCAGCACTTCATAGGGATAGTTTCGTGTAGACAACAAGCTTGAGAATATCAGGATTCAACAAACCGAGTGGCCATCATTTTGTCGTGAACACAGCAAAGCAAAACGATGAAATTACTAAAAGACGATCGAATCCAGTAATTTTCGTTATTAAAATCGTTCTGAGGGTTTACTCGATTTCAGGAATTACGACCATAATGTCATGATCGACATTGTTCAGGAGTCGATCGATCATGCTCCCAAAGATACGGTTCGACAGGGTGCTTTTCGTCGACAGACCGACAATTATAATATGCGCGCCGATCTCCCTTGCCACTTCAACGATAGCTTTATCGGGTTTTCCCTGAACTTCATGAATGCGTGAAGTGTCTATGCCCACGCGTTTTGCGATGTCGGTAACATGCCTGAAGTCCTCTGAGCCGGAATATGCAGACACAGCATGAACTTCACCATTTTCGTGAGAGGCAGCCACCGTTTTACCGTAGGCAACTACGGCATCCATGATCGCCTGATATTTTTCATCTTCCCGTTTGATATCCACCGCTATTAGCACTTTGTACAGGTCACCCACAGCGGCTGACGAAACCAGTTGCACTGGGCAACTTGCTGTCTCCAACAGAGCAAGGTCTGAAGAGGTCATCATTAGACGTCTGGCCGCAGTCCGTCGGTGGGATGATTTTACGATCAAATCACTATTCGCGGCTCTGGCGGCAGACCCGAGGGTATGGCGCCAGTCTGAGCTCCAGTCAAGTTGGCTGGTGATATCAAAACCCTCCTTTCTTACGACTTCTACTACGCTCTCGAGCCATGGCGCGTATCTGGCCAATTCCACACGACGAAGTGCTTCAGGGTCATGGGCCTCCACGGTAGGTGAAATACACAGATAAGCGTGGATTTTCGCATTTGATGTTTTGGCTATTCTCATCGCGCGTTGTAATGCAAATTGCTCGTCAGTACTGGGATCGATAATGACGAAAATATTTTTAATCTCGATCATGGCATTACCTGTAAAATATTTGGAATTTTAATATATCACATTGTATCTAGTGAGTATTTACTGTATTTGATCTAGATCAGTAAAGCAGGAGCAGAGCAAATTTGAGTTTTTTAGCGAAGTAGCTTTGAATATCTGCCGATTCTCCTGAACCTGTCAGGATATGACGTCTCTCACGGGCCTAGTGGCTTTTTAAAATCCGTTGTTTTTGTCGTTGCCAATCGCGCTCTTTGAGCGTTTCCCGCTTGTCGTGAGACTGTTTGCCTTTCGCCAGGCCGATTTCTACTTTCGCACGGCTATTTTTCCAGTACATGGCAATGACAACGAGGGTATAGCCTTTACGTTCAACGGCACCCACCAGGCGGGATAATTCACTTTTATGTAACAGAAGTTTTCTAGTGCGTTGTGGATCTGGTGTGATGTGAGTTGAAGCGGTGGGTAGAGGCGTGATCAATGTCCCTAGCAGGAAGGCTTCGCCATCTTTTAAAAGAACGTAGTTATCCCTGACCTGAACATTACCCGCACGTAGACTTTTCACTTCCCAGCCCTGCAGCACGATACCGGCTTCAAAACGATCTTCAATGAAATAATCATGTTTCGCCTTTTTGTTCAGCGCGATGGTGTTACTGGGTGCTTTTTTCTTTTTTGTACTCATCCTGGGTTTATACCGATTCAGGTTGCGAGTATAACAGTAGAAGAAGATAGGTTAACTTTTAATCGCTCAGATAATTTCGCCCTGTGACTTGTTGCAGAGAAACCGGTTTAGAAGAAATCAATTCATCTGACTTTGCCGAATTGCCATACTCGCCTGATTTCGTAGAGTCTTGAAAAAACCCAGCGCTTCCATAGAGATGTTGGTAGAAGCATCGTCAGTGTCGGCATAGATCATGCCGATTGAACGTTTATTTAGCACCAATGGATAGACTACCACTGTCTGAGGTGCAGTGAGTTGTCGCAACCACTGGGGGATTCTGTTTTTGTACTCATCCGAATTGACGTCGAGAACAATGAAATCCTTACCCTCATTAATCGCAGTGCTGACTATGTCATTTCCAGGCTCGATCTTTGCTCGAAATTTTGCCGCGATTTCGTCAATTTCTTTACCCAGACCAAAACGACCAATTATTTGATTATTTCTCTTATCGTAAATACAAAACAAAACGCGGGTAAAACCCATGCCAGAGTAGATATTTTCCAGGATCATTGTGAGCACATCGTTGAGTTTGAAATCACTTAGCATGACATCTGTTATCTCGGCGATGCCTCGCACCAACGCATCCTTGTCACCGACAGAAGTAGCGATTTGTTCTGGTATGTTTTCTATTTCACTATTGATTATATCGGCTGTCTCCCTTGTTAGCATCGGGCGAGACAAGTCTTGTTCCTGCTTCTTTGATTCGGGAAAAATACTAACGTCACTGATATTAATATTGAGTGCTTTGGTAAATTCCTTCATCTCCTTTTTCGATGAATCTATCAATGACTGAACATCTGTCTTTTTAATCCCAATGGATTTCCCGTAGCGCTCGGCGAGATTGGCGATGGCCGTTTCATTACTGTCATTGCCGTTCATGCCAATTTCACAAAGCTCATTGGAGAAACAGGCGAGCTGGGAAATAGTTTCATTTAAAGATTTGGCCACTGCTACCGGGCCATCGGGCATGCTTTGCATGCTGTTGATAATGATATCCGGCAGTTTCCACTCTTTCGCGATAGCTTTGCCGAGATCATTGTAGGACACCCCAAGCACAGCCCGCGCCGCCTGTTGATCTTCCAATCCCTTATTATTAATAAGCCCTTTTATTTCCTGGTACTCTTCCGGGAAGTAATAGATGCTTAATTGTTTGCCGAGATTGTGAAACATTGATGCGACAAAGCTTGTCTCGATATTATCGTTATCAATCTTTTTCATCTTGCTGGCTTGTTCACGGGAAATGATGCCGCTCATCAATGCACCGCAGGCAGAGCTTTTGAGTTCGCTGGCCTGACTGCTATTTTGTAGATGCTCGAACAAAATGATACTGAGTGCGGCGGCGCGTACCTGTTCAAAACCTAGAATGATGACGGCTCGAGATATCGTAGTGATCTCGCCACCGAACTGACCATAAAAAGACGCATTAACCAGACGCAAGAGTTTTGTTGTTAAGGCATAGTCTTTGAGAATAATATTCGACAATTCACTTGCTGATGAAGTGGTGTTGTTTGATGCTCGACGCGTTATTTGCGTGATATTCGTAGAAATGGCGGGAAAATCCTGCTTGCGCTGCATGCGTCGCAGGAGAAAATCTACCGTTCCCAGATTACCACTTTTGACAACAGTCTGGGCGCCGTTAGTTTCTGAAGATTGTATATAGAGATCCAGTTCTGCTTTCATGGAAACGGCGTTTTCAAAACGTTTTGAGACATCTTTTTCCAGTGCATGCATGACGATTGCATCCAGTTTGGCCTCGACAGAAGCTTCACGGCTTGATGGTGGCAAGACATTTTCATTTGTGATCTTGAATATCACTGCCGTGGTGTTGTCGGCGGTGTATACCCGATGAGCAGTTAACATTTCGTAGAGGATGAGTCCGATGGCAAAAATGTCGACTGAGGGGCCAAGTTCGCCAGCGGAGATCTGTTCCGGCGCCTTGTAATTAACAGCAACCATGACATCTTTGGCCCTGGACGCCGTGTTCACCATGATGGAAATGCCGAAATCCATAATGTGAGGCACATTGTTCTCGTCAATTAAAATATTAGCTGGATTCAGATTGCAATGGACAATACCACTACGATGCGCATAGCCCGTAGCGTCCAGTAATTGGCGAGCGATATTAACCGCATCAAGCGCTTTCATACGACCCTTTTCTTTTAGGATGTTCCGAAGCGTATCGCCCTGGCAGAATTGATAAACCAAATAAGGTGCGTCTTCATGCACGCCTATCTCGTAAATGGGAATGATATTCAGATGTTCCAGCTTACTGACAATACGTGCTTCCTTGACTAAATGATCCTGATCCCGCCTACTTTTATCAAGGGTTTTGATGAAGACCTGGCGATCCAGCTCAGGATCATGCGCTAGATAACCTGCATCCAGGGCGCTTTTTCCGAGACAAGTGTTGACATCGAAGCGGCCTACTTTTGAAGGAAATTGTTTCTTGTCGATGACAGCTTGAACAGCAGCACTCATTGCGTAGTTTTATCCGCGGTTATGTTATCTTAATCTTCGCCAGCATTACGGATTAGCGCATGCGGTATGTGCTCAATATCTATAGAATATAGCGACCGGATCAAGCTGATCTTGAGTCCTGTTGTAGCTTTGCTATCGTTTAGACAAAATTCAGGTTTATGACAGGAAACGGGCTAGCGTCTATCAAGAAATAGGAAAAACACATGGCTGGAAATAGAACTTCGATACATGGGCAATGGTCATCGCGCTGGGCCTTTATCCTCGCCGCCACGGGTTCGGCGGTGGGTCTGGGGAATATTTGGCGCTTTCCCTATCTGACCGGTGAGAACGGGGGCGGTGTGTTTGTAATGGTTTATCTTGTTTGTGTGTTTTTGGTCGGGGTGCCTATATTGATGGCTGAGGTCATGTTGGGTCGACGCGGTCGGCAAAGCCCGATCAACACTATGAAGGCATTGGCTGCCGACGAGAATAAAGCAAAAAGTTGGCAGATTATTGGCTGGATAGGCATGTTAACGGGATTTTTAATTTTATCCTTTTACAGTGTCATAGCGGGTTGGACTTTGGCCTATGTAGTCAGAACAGCAAGTGGTGTATTTGTGGGCGCTGAACCCGCTTTGGTGGCATCTACCTTTGACGAACTCATTTCCGATCCGGAACGTCTGCTTGCCTGGCATACCATTTTTATGATGATGGTGATCATTGTGGTATCCAGAGGGGTGAAAAGTGGTCTGGAACAGGCTGTGCGCTATTTGATGCCAACCTTGTTTATTTTACTGTTGGTGATGGTTGGTTATGCCATGACTACCGAGAAATTCATGGAAGGCATGCGTTATTTATTCGTGGTCGATTTTGATGTAATCCGTCAAAAAATAGAGGCTGGGCAGTTTTTTGGCGATGTCTTTCTCAACGCTCTCGGACAGGCCTTTTTTAGTTTAAGTCTGGGTATGGGGGCGATCATGGTGTATGGATCCTATTTGTCCAGCGACTCATCGATTCCTCGAACCAGTATTATTATTGCTCTAGCCGATACTGGCGTCGCCCTGCTCGCAGGTATTGCTATTTTCCCCATTGTCTTTACCTATGGTCTGGAACCTTCAAGTGGACCGGGACTAATTTTTGTTACCTTGACCGTGGCCTTTGCCCAAATGCCCGGCGGTGCTTTCTTTGGGACTTTGTTCTTTTGCTTGCTGATGTTTGCGGCATGGACTTCCGCCATCTCGATACTGGAACCAGCGGTGGCCTGGCTCGTGGAACATAAAAATATGACACGGGTGAAGGCCTCGGCAATTGCGGGACTCGCGGCATGGCTACTTGGTGTCTGCACTGTTTTGTCATTTAGCCACTGGGCATTTAGTTTTCCCTTTGCCGGGCAGGTAAAAACCGGGGGTTTATTTGATGTATTTGATACTCTGGCCTCGAATATTCTCTTGCCACTAGGTGGTTTGCTAATTGCGATTTTTGCGGCCTGGGTGATGTCGACTGACGCATCGGCCGAGGAACTGGGTTTGAGTAATACGGCTTACAAGGCCTGGCAATTTGCTGCACGATTTATTGCTCCCGCTGGTGTTATATTAATCTTTCTCAACGCAATCGGTTTTGTTTGAACATAAGGGACGCGTGATCCGAGGAGTTTGTATTGGAGTCTATTAGTAAATCTGCTGTTGTGCCGTTTACTGTGGATCAGATGTATACCCTGGTAAATGACGTGGAATCCTATCCGATTTTTCTACCCTGGTGTAGCGATGGAGTGATACACGAGCAAGAAGATCACTACATGAAAGCGTCTGTCTCGCTGGCAGTCGGTGCAATCAAACAGACCTTTACCACCGAGAATACACTGGATCCAGGAAAACGCATTGACGTGCAGTTAGTTTCCGGTCCTTTTAAACAGTTACATGGTTATTGGGTATTTGAGTCGGCTGGCGAGGGTAGGTGCCAGATCATTTTTCAAATGAATTTTGAATATAAAAATACCTTGGTCAAACTCGCCCTGAATAAAGTATTTCAACGGATTGGTGACATGATGGTCGCCGGTTTTATTGAACGAGCTAAGGTGCTTTATGCCGGGAAATGACCCACAGATGGATGTGGAAGTCGCCTATGCAATGACGGACGTGGCTCATGTTATACCCTTGCAAGTGACTGCAGGTTCAACAATCAGGGATGTCATTGAGCAATCCAGTATCCTGCAACGCTGCCCGGAAATAGATCTCGAGCAGAACAAAGTTGGTGTTTTCAGCAATGTTCGTGATTTGGGTGACAGGGTTAAAAATGGCGATCGGGTGGAGATCTATCGAGCGCTGCTTGTCGACCCGAAAGAAGCTCGGCGTCGTCGTGCGGAGAAACAAAAAACGGAAAAGAACTGATGTCGTTGTTAATAAACAGAGGTCAGCTTCCTCTTTCGGCCCGTTTTCTTTTGCTTTTCTTATTTCTGATGTTGCTTTCTGCTTTATCCATAATATTCGCACTAAGTAGCGGTAGTGTTGATATCAGTCTTGCGCAAGTGGTCAAAATTATTCTGGGTGATGACACTGGCATGCAAGCCAGAGTGATAATGGAGTTGCGCCTTCCAAGAGTGATATCGGGTTTTATGGTCGGCGGCATGTTGGCAATCGCTGGAGCCTTGATGCAGGTACTACTGAAAAATCCACTCGCTGAGCCTTATGTCCTCGGCGTGTCCGGTGGTGCCTCAGTGTGTGCACTCCTGGCAATGATGGCGGGTATAGCCGGTTTTTGGCTGAATATGGCTGCATTTGCGGGTGCCTTATTCTCCATTTTTCTGGTGTTTGGCCTGGCCCAGTTTGGCGGAAGTTGGAATCCTTTGCGCGTGTTGTTAACTGGCATTGTCGTCGCTTCCGGTTGGGGTGCGTTGATCAGTTTTATTCTGGCCGTGAGTCCAGTCACGCAAATTCACGGCATGTTGTTCTGGCTGATGGGCGATCTTGAATATGCGCACAACTTTAAATTTGGTCTGGCAGTTTTAGTGTGTGGTTTCGCACTCTCAATGATTATCGCCAGAGGCTTGAACCTGATGGCACGAGGAGATATGCAAGCCGCGGCGCTTGGCGTATCGGTGCAGCATTTGCGCTATGTGGTATATTTTCTTGCCTCCATGTTAACGGCGACCGCAGTAATGCAAGCTGGCAATATTGGTTTTATCGGCTTAATTGTTCCACATCTGGTGCGTTTATTATTGGGAAGTGATCACCGTATTCTGTTACCCGTATCCTTGTTGCTGGGCGGAAGTTTGTTGGTGGTCGCGGACACATTGGCCCGTGGCATTATCGCCCCTCAACAGTTGCCGGTCGGCGTACTGACGGCCATGATAGGCGTGCCTTTGTTTCTGTTCCTCCTGCAAACAACCATGATAAAAAGCCGACCATGAGCCTGCTTTCAACAAAGGCCTTGTCGGTATCTATAGGCGATCTGGCTATATGTACTGGCTTCGATTTTGAACTTCAAGATGGCGAATATTGGGGCATACTCGGCGGTAATGGCATTGGCAAAACCACATTACTAAATACGCTCGCGGGTTTGCGCTCCTCTATTAGTGGTGAAATCTTTATCGATGGCAAGTCTTTGAAGGAATGGAAAAGGAAGTCTTTAGCGCGCAAGCTGGGGATGTTGTTTCAGGATAGTGTTGATACGTTTCCAACGACAGTAATGGAGACGGCAATGATTGGTCGTTATCCCTACCTGTCTTTCCTTTCATCGGAAGGAAAGGATGATGTTGAAATCGTCAAACATGCGCTTGGTGATGTCGCTTTGGCGGACATGGCCAATCGGCAGGTCGATACCTTATCTGGTGGTGAAAGACGGCGTCTGGCCCTGGCAACCTTGCTGGTTCAAAATCCACAGCTCTGGTTACTTGATGAACCTACCAATCATCTTGATTTGCATCATCAAATCACCTTGTTAAGTTTAATAATTAAGAAAGTAAAGAATAATCACGGGGCCTTGTTAATGGTACTGCACGATGTAAATTTGTTAATGCGTTTTTGCAGTCATGCGATGTTGATGATTGACCATAACAACATCGTTTGTGGCCCAGTTGCGGAGGTTCTTAGCGATAAAAATCTTGCTGAGCTTTACCAGCACAAGATAAACAAAGTAGAGATTAACGGCAGCAGTTTCTTTTTTCCCGAGTAGGAATCAGGTTCAATTGGTTTAAGGTCAGAATTCGGGCTCAGTTTCGTCGCTATCTACTTCTGCAGGTGTGGCTTCCTTTTCGACAGGTTCCTCAATTTTCGGCCGTGTTTTTGGTTCATCATCACCAACAAAAGGCAGGACATTCACCAGTTTCTTAAAAAAGCCATCTTTCGCACGTTTGCTAGGAACATCAACAGTCTTTCTTTCCTTTCGGTAATCTTCCGGAGGTGTACGAATGCCAGGAACCACGCCACCCTTCAGATAAGTGAGTTTGTTATCTTCAAAATAAATAGTGATGTGACGTTGTTGCCGTCTATTCCCACCTTTGGAGTAGGTGTAGAGATACTCCCAGCGATCGACACGGAAAGGGTCAACGATGGTCGGGGTACCCATGATAAAGTGAACCTGGTCTTTGACCATACCCGGTTTCAACTTATCCAGCATTTCCTGCTCGATGACATTGCCCTGCTGGATATCCATTCGATACACACCGGGCAATTTACGTGTGCCCTCCGCGCTACAGCCAGCCAGGGCGATAATGATGAAAACACAAAAAATAGTACGTTTAGACATATCTGCTACTTAAGCTATTAAAATCAATCACGTATTGTAGCGCATCGTGTGGATGAGCACATCATTGAATACCACATCAAAGACAAGCAAGGCCGCTTTGGTTATAATTTTGTCGGCCACGAATAAAGGTCAAGCTATCCCCTACCACTTGTAGCAGTCAAATATAAAGAAGATGGAACAGAAAGATCTCAAAAATGCTGGTCTCAAAGCAACCTTGCCACGTTTACGTATACTGGAAATCCTGGAAGCCTCCGATTTCAAACACATGAGCGCGGAAGATGTCTATAAAGCCTTGCTTGCAGCGGGAGAAGAAGTGGGTTTGGCCACCGTTTATCGTGTGCTAACGCAGTTCGAAACGGCTGGACTTGTGATCCGACATAATTTTGATTCAGGTCATTCGGTGTTTGAACTTGATCGCGGCGGACATCATGATCATATGGTCTGCCTGAAGACCAACAAAGTTATTGAATTCAACAATGAAGAGATTGAACAATTACAAAAAAAGATTGCGCGGGAACATGGCTATGACTTGCAGGATCATAGTCTGGTCTTGTACGTAACACCCAAAGAAGATTGACCCCTCACGCTACTCGTGGTTTGTTACCATAGCGTTATTCTCACTGTTTTTCCGCCATAGGAGATCAGATTAACAATCTCGATGCTGATGTAGTGATGTTGTAGTAAGTGCTGTGGAAAACAGGCTATGGATTGGCTGCAAGGATATTGATAAAGAGACCGATTTTGCGAAACGCTGTTGCGTACCAGGGCGCTAGTGGATCAACATTTCCTTAGCGTGTTTTCGACTTTGCTCTGTAATTTTTATTCCACCCAACATACGGGCAATCTCTTCGATTCTTGCTTCCTCATTTAATTCGGCCACCTCGGTAAGGGTCATCTTCTGCTTGGATCTTTTTTGAACCTGAAGGTGTTGATCGCCCAGTGATGCCACCTGTGGTAAATGCGTGACACAAAACACCTGATGTTTGTCTGTTAGGCTGTGCAAAAGTTTACCGACGATTTCCGCAACACCACCGCCGATGCCAGCATCGACCTCATCAAAAACAAGTGTCGGGATTACCTTGTCATTATTACTGATCACTTGAATGGCTAAACTGATACGCGATAATTCACCACCGGAGGCTACCTTCCGCAAAGGCTGTGGTGGGTGACCCGGATTGGCTGAAACCAGAAAGTCGATGAGGTCATCGCCATGTAAACTGGGTTGATGGTCCTTTTGTTCCTCGATAATAATCAGGAACTTACCACCTGTCATACCCAGGGTTTCCAGTGTCGTCGTTACCTTGTTAGATATAAGTTTCGCTGTTTTTACTCGGCATTGATGTAGTTTTTTTGCCGCTAGCTGATAATCTGTCAGGCACTGTGCTTGTTTTTTCTCAAGCTTTCCGAGCAACTGTTCACTATTTTCCATCTCAAACAGTTTTTCCTGTAGTTGGTTTAAATATTCTACAAGTTGTTGGGATTGGATTTTGTGTTTGCGCGCCATGTCATGCAATGCGGACAAGCGCTTCTCGATTGCTTGCAGGCGCTGTGGATCCGGATCCATTTTGTCCAGATACAAACGTAGTTCGTCTCCAGCTTCCGATAGCTGGATTTCTGCACCATTCAGCAATTCAATAATAGCTGCCAAAGAATTGTCAAAGCGCTCAGCTTCTCGCAAATTCTTTAAGCAAGTCGTCAGCATAGTGCTAATAGAATGCTCATCTTCATTTACAGCTTGAGAAGCCTGTTTTGTCAGTTCGATGAGATGATTCGCATTATCCAGTCGGCGGAATTCTTCTGATAATTCTTCGAATTCATTTTCCTGAGGTGCCAGTGTTTCCAGTTCTTCGACCTGATAACGCAACAGCGTCAATTGCGCACTGTGGTCTTCGGTTTCGCCGCTCAGCGCTGATATTTGTTGCTGCAATTCCTGCCACTGATGACAGCTGTCACGTACTGCGTTCAGTTCTTGTTTGTAGGCACCATATTCATCGAGGAGCAAGCGCTGGGCATCACGTTTCATTAAGGATTGATGAGCATGTTGACCGTGTATATCGATGAGGTGTTCGCCGACCCTGCGAAGCAGGCTAATCGGAACGGGTGTGCTATTGATGAAGGCTCGAGAGCGTCCATCATTATTGATTACTCGGCGAATCATTATTTCGTTATCGTCCAGAGCAATGGCCTGCTCATTAAGAATAAGGGCAATATCGTTATTGTCGCCAAGTTCAAAACTTGCACAGATCTCTGTGCGCTCACAACCTGTTCGGACAATGGCGCTTTCTGCGCGATCTCCCAATACCAGGCCAAGAGCATCTATCAGGATGGACTTGCCAGCGCCCGTTTCTCCCGTGAAAACCGTCATTCCCGGTCTCAGGGTAAGATCCAGTTCCTCTATGATGGCAAAATTGCGGATTAGGAGTTGTTTCAACACTTGAACTAACCCCAGTGAAGCTTAGCCCGAAGGGTATTGAAGTGATTGTGATTGGCTGGGTGGATTAGCCGAACTTTTTTATCTTTTTTCTGGATACACACACGGTCACCTGCGGTCAATTCAAAAATTATTTCACCATCGCAACTTAGTCGGGCATGATCAATTTCAGGCGTGCCAACGACTATTTCAACGACGCTTTTGCCCTCGATCACAATAGGGCGATTGCTCAGGCTATGAGGGCAAATGGGAACCAATACCAAGGCGTCCAGTGCAGGATGCAGGATGGGACCTCCACCTGAAAGAGCGTAGGCTGTTGAGCCGGTGGGCGTTGCGACGATCATGCCGTCGGCGCGCTGGCTGTGAACCAGGTTATGATCGACATAGGTTTCAAGTTCAATGAGTCTGGCGATATTCCATTTCTGGATAATGACATCGTTAAAGGCATCTCCTTCCTTGATACTTCGCCCATCACGGTAAACCTGACAATTCAGTTGAAAGCGTTCGTCCTCGACATAATTACCGTCAAGAATCTCACCCAACTGAGCTTCGACGCTGTCAGCCGGAATATCCGTAAGAAAACCAAGGCGACCCCGGTTAATGCCCAGGAGAGGTATGTCGTGCTCTGCCAACAAGCGCGCCGCGCGTAACATCGTACCGTCACCGCCAATAGCGATAGCGATATCACACTCCCTGGATAATTGATCCAAATTAACTTGCCGAAAACCGGAATTTGGTAATAATTCCGCACAGTATTCGTCTAAGATTAGTTCAATATTGCGAGAGGACAGGTATTTCGTCACCGCGAGTAGAGTATCAATTATCTCTGCGGCATCATTATTGGAAATTAGTGCTATTTTTTCGAACATATCGCGATAATATAGGTAGTCAGGGGATGACACTAGTCCATATACCGTAAGAGTTGGTCAGGACGCGTCAAGCACAGGAAAAGCAACAGGTTGTACCTTCGCTGGGTGCGCTAATATGCTAAGTGCCTAGCCAATCCGACCTTTATTCTAGCGTATTCATCCGGCTTATGGGCTACCATGAACCGGGTAGGTGCCAAAGTAGTAAGGTTCCTGATAAAGGAGAAGCTGTCAGCTTTTATTTGCAAAATTATAGAAGATTGAAATATGTCAATAAGTGATTCAACACAACTTCCGGAACGTTCTTTGCACCTGTTTAAAGCGCTGGTAGAACATTTTATCAAGGATGGTCAGCCGGTAGGTTCGCGTACCCTTGCCAGGGATTCTAGTATGGAATTGAGCCCGGCGACTATCCGCAATGTCATGGCAGATCTGGAAGATTTAGGCCTACTGCGCTCAGCTCACACCTCTGCCGGGCGTGTTCCCACAGTAAAGGGCTATCGCTTGTTTATCGATTCGTTGTTGCGCGTCGGCGCCTTAGACGAGAAGGAAGTGCAACATATCGCAGAAGAACTGGAGACCGGACAGAATCTTAATACGCTAATGGAGCGAGTTTCCACGATACTCTCTGACGTGACCAAGTTGGCGGGTGTCGTCACACTGCCAAGAACAGAGCAAAAAGCGCTCAAACAGGTCGAGTTTGTTTCCCTGTCGAAAAATCAGGTCCTGGTGATTCTGGTGGTAAGTGATAACGAAATCCAAAATCGCATCATCCACACTGCAAAACAATACAGTCCTTCGGAATTACAACAGGCATCAAACTATCTTAGTCAGGTCTTTGGGGGTAAGGATTTACCTTCCGTGAGGACCGCTATACTGGATGAACTGGAAAACATGAAAACAAATGTTAACCAGTTGATGCAAACTGCCATTGAGATAGCCCAACAGGCTTTTGTGAGCGGAGATACGAAGAAGGATTATGTGCTGACCGGGCAAACAAATTTGATGGATGTGGCGGAATTGAGTGATGTTGAGAAGTTGAAAAAGCTCTTTGACACTTTTAATCAGAAGAAAGACGTTCTACATTTGTTGGAACAGGCTATAAATGCCAGTGGTGTGCAGATATTTATTGGTGAAGAATCTGGTTACGACGTCTTTGATGACTGTAGCGTGGTAACCTCGCCCTATAAGGTGAACGGCGAGATAATGGGTGTACTGGGTGTCATAGGTCCCACCAGAATGAATTATGAAAAAGTGATCCCAATAGTAGATGTCACAGCCAGGATGCTGGGATCAGCCTTGAATTCTCTGAATTAATCCCAATTTAGCGCACAGGGCGTTGTAACACGTCCCAGGCGTATCTTTTTGTCCAATCATTGAGGGTGAATGTGTCAATGTCAGCGAAGAAACAAAATGAGAATGAAGTATTGCAGGAAGAACAACCTGTCGAAGGTGAATTATTAGAAGCGGAAATTCCGCTAGAAAACGAAGAGGAGCTGGATGCGTCCAATCCCGACTCTCATCAGCAGGAGCTGGAATCGTTGAAACAGCAGGTCCAGGAAAACCTGGATAAGGCTGTCCGGGCGCATGCGGAACTGGACAATGTACGCAAGCGAACCTTGCGGGATGTGGAAAATGCCCATAAATATGCATTGGAGAAATTTGCCAATGAGCTCTTGCCTGTGATGGATAGTCTGGAATTGGGCATCAATGCCGCAGAAGTCGCTGAAGAGCAAAATACCCTGAAAGAGGGGATGGACCTGACCTTGAAAATGTTTCGTGACGTGGTGGAAAAATTTGGCGTAAAGGAAGTGGAATCTCAGGGTGAGAAATTCGACCCCGAAAAGCACGAAGCGGTTTCCATGCAGGAAATAGAGGGCACTGAGCCTGGCGCCGTCGTTACTGTATTGCAGAAAGGTTACACATTAAACGGACGATTGATTAGACCCGCGATGGTGATTGTAGCCAAATAGCTGAAAATTGGGGTCAGAGTAAAAATAAATTGGGGTCAGAGTAAAATATCGTCCAGGAAACCAGCATTCACTAAGATTTGTATCGATATTTTACTCTGACCCCAATTTATTTTTACTCTGACCCCAATTTTTATTTCTCTGACCCCAATTTGGGCTTGAATTTTGCTATTGCTACCCAAATATAGAGTGACATCAAATTTATCAATTTTTAACGTAATTAATAGTTACACCCGTACTTCTGGAGACTAAACATGGGAAAAATTATCGGAATAGACCTTGGTACCACCAACTCTTGTGTGGCGGTGTTGGAAGGTGGGCAGGCAAAAGTCATCGAAAATAGCGAAGGTGGACGCACAACGCCATCCGTTGTGGCATTTACTGAAGATGATGAAGCATTGGTGGGTATGTCCGCCAAGCGTCAGGCCGTGACCAATCCAACCAATACGCTGTTTGCTGTTAAGCGCCTGATTGGACGTCGTTTTGAGGATGATGTCGTGCAAAAGGACATCAAGATGGTGCCCTATAAGATTGTCAAAGCTGACAATGGAGATGCCTGGGTTGAGGCCAGAGGTAAGAAGATGGCACCTCCGGAAATCTCCGCCAGGGTATTACAGAAAATGAAGAAAACGGCGGAAGATTATCTTGGCGAAACAGTGACCGAAGCCGTTATAACGGTGCCGGCCTATTTTAACGACTCCCAACGCCAGGCCACCAAAGACGCGGGTCGAATTGCCGGTCTGAATGTTAGACGTATTATAAACGAGCCTACCGCAGCGGCTTTGGCCTATGGTATGGATAAAAAACACGGTGACGCGAAAATCGCGGTTTATGATCTTGGCGGAGGCACCTTTGATATCTCCATTATTGAAATTGCTGAGATTGATGGTGAGCACCAGTTTGAAGTGCTCTCGACCAATGGTGATACTTTCCTCGGTGGCGAAGATTTTGATTTGCGCATCATCGAGTATATATGCGAAGAATTCAAAAAAGAGCAGGGTTTCGATTTACATAATGACCCCCTGGCATTGCAGCGTCTTAAAGAAGCTGCAGAGAAGGCAAAGATTGAATTGTCATCGAGCCAGCAGACGGATATCAACCTGCCTTATGTGACGGCAGATGCCAGCGGCCCGAAACATCTGAACATGAAACTGAGCCGCGCCAAGCTCGAGTCTCTGGTTGATGTACTGGTTACCAGAACCATTGAGCCATGTAAAGTAGCGCTGAAAGATGCCGGTTTATCCACATCCGAGATTACCGATGTGATCCTGGTTGGTGGTCAGACCCGCATGCCGAAGGTTCAGGAAACGGTAGAGAAGTTATTTGGCAAGGAACCACGAAGAGATGTGAATCCCGACGAGGCTGTAGCCTCAGGCGCGGCCATCCAGGCAGGGGTACTTGGTGGTGACGTAAAGGACGTCTTGTTACTGGATGTCACGCCCTTGTCACTGGGCATTGAAACGCTTGGTGGTGTAATGACCAAGCTGATTGACAAGAACACGACCATACCGACAAAGGCGCAACAGGTGTTTTCCACCGCTGAAGACGGGCAATCCGCTGTTACTGTTCACGTGTTGCAAGGTGAGAGAGAAATGGCTGCTGGCAATAAGTCATTGGGACGTTTCGATTTGACTGATATTCCTACTGCCTCTCGCGGTGTCCCACAGATTGAAGTCGCCTTCGATATCGATGCCAATGGCATACTAAATGTATCTGCCTCTGACAAGGCCACGGGTAAAGCACAATCCATCATTATCAAAGCGTCCAGTGGTTTGTCTGATGAAGAAGTCGACAAGATGGTAAAGGATGCCGAGGCCCATGCTGAAGAAGATCGAATTGCAAAGGAGATGGTAGAGACCCGGAACATGGCTGAGCAAATGATTCATGCCAGCAGAAAGTCAATTGAGGAGTTGGGCGAGAAAGTCGAGGAGCAGGAAAAGACGGATATTGAAGCTGCGATTGCCGAGCTGGAAGAAGCTGTCAAAGGCGATGACAAGAAAGCTATAGAAGAGAAAACCAAAAAACTGACTGAGGTTGCCGGTAAACTGGCTGAGCGCGCTTACGCACAAGCCAATGAACAAAGCGAAGCCGCGGGAGCAGCTGGAGCCGAGTCTGAACAAGCCAGTGACGAAAATGTCGTTGATGCGGAATTTGAGGAAGTTGAGGACGAAAAAAAGTAAAGCGCAAATGAGGGCGACAAAGTACACAGGCATGGTAATCCAGACCTGAACTTTCAAGCGAATTCGCGAACTACAGGTAGTAGAATTGTGGCCCGGAAGGAATTAATATTTCTTACCGGGCTTGTTTGTAACTAACGAAAGTAATTCAGTATGGCTAAACGAGATTTTTATGAAGTGCTTGGCGTCTCAAAAGACGCCTCAGAAGCTGAATTGAAAAAGGCTTATCGTCGCCTGGCGATGAAGCACCATCCCGATCGCAATCCGGATGACAGTGAAGCAGAAGATAAATTCAAGGAGGCCAAGGAAGCACACGATATCCTGTCTGATGCGCAAAAGCGGGCTGCTTATGACAGACATGGTCATGCCGGCGTTGAAAATAACGCAGGTGGTGGTGCAGGTTTTGGCGATATTTTTGATAGTGTCTTTGGCGACATATTTGGCGGTGGCGGCGGTCGCGGAGGCGAGCGTGTGTACCGTGGCGCCGATCTTCGTTACGAATTAGGTCTGACTCTTGAAGAGGCCGTAGCCGGTACCACTGTCAAAATTCGAGTTCCCAAGCAAGTGCAGTGCGAAGCTTGCAATGGTAGTGGTGCGAAGAAAGGTTCTTCACCAGTAAGTTGTACTACATGTAACGGTGTTGGACAGGTACGCATGCAACAAGGCTTTTTCTCCGTCCAACAAGCCTGCCCACAATGTCGTGGCGCAGGAAAAATGATTTCTGACCCCTGTACGAGCTGTCGTGGACAAGGTCGGGTCAGGGATAATAAGACCATCTCCGTTAAGGTTCCTGCTGGCGTTGATACGGGTGATCGCATTCGTCTTACCGGTGAAGGTGAAGCTGGACAGAATCGCGGCCCCTCTGGCGATCTATACGTCGATGTTGCCGTGAAGGAACACGCTATATTCACTCGTGATGGTGCCGATCTTTACTGTGATGTCCCTATTAGCTTTGCTACAGCGACCCTGGGCGGAGAATTTGAAGTGCCGACCCTCGATGGCCGAGTTAAGCTCAAAATCCCGCCCGAAAGTCAGTCTGGCAAAATGTTCCGGCTACGCAGCAAGGGAGTACGTCCGGTTAGAGGTTCATCGAAAGGTGATTTGCTTTGTCGCATAGTCATCGAAACGCCTGTAAACCTGAGCAAGAAACAAAAAGAATTGTTAAGAGAATTTGAACAGAGCATGAATGACGATTCTAAAACGCACAGTCCCCGCGCTTCATCCTGGCTAGATGGTGTTAAAAGCTTCTTTGACAGTATGACTCAATAAAACAGTGGAAAGTGGAAAGTGAAAAGTAAAAAGATCTTGCTTTTCACTTTCTACTTTCTACTTTCTACTTTTCACTTTTCACTCTCGCACTATCATGATGGCGTTTTGGCAATTATAAATGCACAATAGTGCGCAAATCTGTGAGGTTAAATAAAGATGGTGCGAGTAGGTGTATGTGGTGCTGCGGGGCGTATGGGAAAGACAATTCTGGAAGTTTGCCAGGATACTCCTGAGGTGGAAATTGGCGCAGCCATAGAGCATCCGGAATCACCTATGTTGGGATTGGATGCTGGCAATGTTGCCGGAATTGGAGAGCAGAACGTTGTCATCGTTGACGACATCAATTCAGTGTTGGATGACTTTGATGTGTTGATTGATTTCACCTTCGCTGAGGCCACCATTGATAATCTCAAAAAATGTCAGGCTGCCGGCAAACGCATGGTGATTGGCACAACCGGATTTAACGACTCTCAGCAAGGCGAAATCCGTTCTCTTAGCAAAGATTGCCCCCTGGTGTTTGCACCCAACATGAGCGTCGGCGTGAATCTTTGTTTCAAGTTGATCGAATTGGCAGCGCAAATAATTGGAGAGGATACCGATATTGAAATTATTGAGGCTCATCACAATCAAAAGAAAGATGCGCCTTCCGGAACGGCACTGCGTATGGGGGAAATTATTGCTGAAACCTTGAAACGCGACCTTAAAGAATGTGCGGTCTATGGACGAGAAGGAATAGGCGACGTACGGGATAAAAAAACGATTGGCTTCGAGACTATTCGCGGTGGCGACATCGTGGGTGAACACACTGTGATGTTTGCCAGTGCTGGCGAACGTGTGGAGATCGTTCACAAAGCTTCAAATCGGAAGACATTTGCCTCCGGTGCGGTACGAGCCGCCAGGTGGTTAATGGACAAGGAAAACGGGCTCTATGATATGCAGGACGTGCTCGGCCTATAGCACGGACTTAGAAACCTGATCATCATTTAATGAATATTGACGCACCCCTTCTGTTGCATACTGAATCAGTACAGGCTGACTGGATTGATTATAATGGCCACATGAATCTGGCGTATTATGTATTGATATTTGATCATGCAACAGATGCCTTTCTGGATTACATCGGTATAACAGAAAAGTTTCGCAAGGCAAACCAGGCATCTACGTTTGCAGCTGAACTACACATCACTTACGAAAAGGAAGTCAGGCAAGGTGATGAAGTAAGCATTAAAACCCAACTATTAGGCTTTGATGAAAAGCGCATTCATTACTTTCATTACATGTATCATAAAAATAATGATTTTTTAGTGGCGACTAATGAATTAATCAACCTGTATATGGATATGGCAGAAAGAAGAGTTTGTGTTATGCCAACGAAATTTCAGGATAAGTTACGCGCTATTCAATCCGCGCACAATAGCTTGTCCACGCCGAAACAGGCGGGCCATGTAATTGGCCTACAGGGCAGATCTCGCCAGGAGCCTTAGAATTATTTTGTAAATTTATTCATCAATATTGGAAGTAGTTAGCGATATCATTAATAATTACAGGGTTTCGAAAAGTATTCCATTCCAGCTTCAATTTATCCAGAGGGAAATTATGCGACATATCCCGGCAATTAAATCAGTGATGACCCCCTTTCCGTATTCGGTTGATATTAATGAGAGCATACAATACGCGGAAGAATTCTTGCAGCAGCATGAACTTGGTCATTTGCCAGTAACGAATAACAAAGAATTGGCAGGTGTGATTTCACATCGTGACATTCGTGTTTTTCTACTCCAGCATAATAATGATAAGAAGAAAAAAGTGTGCGATATCCCCATGGGGCATAAATATGTTGTTGATCTGAATGACCGACTGGATCTTGTGTTGGATAAAATGGCCGCTAAACATCTGGATTCAGCTTTAGTCACGAGACAAGGCAAGCTGGTGGGAATATTTACCTTGTCTGATGTTTGCAGAAGCTTTGCCCGCTATCTTACCGAGCAATTTGGACCACCTCATGGTGACGAAGCCGCGTGAGTATGTTTGCAAAGCTATAGACCATAAATAAAAATTTTAGTGCCTCATGCATATACCCTTTTGGCTAAAACTATCACTTGTCATTTGCCTGGCTATCTTGATTGGCACATGGTTCGCGGGTGAGTCTACTCGCAAACTGCATTCAGAATATATACTGAACAGCATTCGTAATGACATGCAAAGGACCACCGGCCTGCTGGCCGGGTTGATCGCAGAATCGGTGGTGATCGGGGATACCCGAAAAACAGAGTCGATTATCAAACAGTATGCTGCAGGATGGTCGGAATTTACCTACATACATGTCCTCGATGATCATGGTATGTACGTCACCGACTGGCAGAAACACCCAATTAAATTTGGTCAAAATACACGTAAGTTTGAGCAAGCAATAGTACATGGCAATCAGGAATTTGGAATTTTATCTGTATATGTTGATATGGGGTCATTCTTTGAGGCCATGAATCAACATATCAAGACAAGCAGACGCCAGGCTGCCTTAATATTACTGTCATTAACCATGTTCATTGTGTTTTTTATCAATTTCTTTGCGCTTAAAGAGACACAGGCGGATAGTGTCAGCAATGGGAAGTGAATCATCTCTGGTAATTCAATTTAAGACTTGCCACCACCTGCTGGATGAAATGTTTCTACTACATCAGGAATCCCTGTTACAAGCCAGACTGGAGAATGCAGTCAGCACACTAAAGTGTTATGAATCCTGTCATGTCCTGCATATGAATTTTGAGAATGATTTTCTTATTCCACAGTATGCCGCTCTCCAGGACCAGGGAAAGTGGGATGCAACTTTATATCATATGGAACATCAAAAAATACTGGACCTTTATGAAAAGCTTGAGCAAAGCCTGCTTTGGATGGTAGAGCAGGATATGAAGCCCTCGCAGGAGCGCCGAAATATAATCAAACTGTTGGACAGGGAAAAGAGTTTTAAAGGGTTATGTGAGCACCATCAGGAAAGGGAAGAAGCCTCTATGTTTCTCGAGCTTGACAGGCAAACTGATGAAAACTGGAGAGTAGATATGATAGATACTTTTTCATCACAATGGACGCATCAGTATGAAAAGGAACTGAAAACTATTGATGCGCTACCTTAATAGATCGGAACAATCAGAGTGAGTGACATGAACTTTATAGATCGTAATAGTAAGCATCACACAGGCGAGATGTTGAATAATGAATAAAAAAATAGCCCGTGTCTTATTTATATTACCCTATTTTTTATGGTCGATTTCCGCAGTCGCGAATCCCGACGATTCTGAAAGTATCCAGATGGCGTGCCTCGCCAAATCAAATGAGAATAGTGCTCATCTCCAAAATGTATTGGAGCATTGGGTAACGACTGCACGTAGTGGTATTGGTGATTATCAAGCGAGGATCCGGGAGCTCGAAATAAGTGGAGGTGTTTTTAGCTATGAACTGGTTCCTGAATTGGTAGGTCTCGGTTTAGTTAGTCACGAGCAGGCGAAATTCTCTGAATCATCAAAGGCCTTCCAGCGAGCTTTACATATAGTTAGAGTTAATGAAGGCTTGTACAGTGAAAAACAGCTGCCCCTTCTTGATCTGATAATAGAAAACAGTAGTGCCGAGGGAGAATGGAAACAGGTTGCCAATAGTTATGACATGATTCACTGGATTTACCGCCGTAATTATGAGGATAGTGATCCGCGACAGTTACAGGCACTAAAACGACTGCGTCGCTGGTACATGGAATCTTATAACAAAGACACTGGTCGCGGACTGGAAGAACTTTTTACAACTTCAGAAAAGTTATATGAACAGGCCATCAGAATTATGTGGACTTGCACGCAGGGTGACAAGCGGCAGGCACTTTGTTTCTGGCATAAAGATTGTTGCTCAAATGAAGATGCCACAGGGAATATGTGTCCCCTGGATAGAGGTTGAAAGGGGGAGTGATTATGGTCCGTCAATTTAGGTGTATGGCCTTTATAAATTAAAACTCATGCTTGGTCACAGCAAACATTTAATAGTAGCTTTACTTTTAATTTGTGGATTTATCGTTAATTTACCCGCGCGGGCACAAGTGGTAGAGGCACAATGGGAGGTCTATCAGATAAGGTTTTTTTATAGGGGATTGACCTCGCACTATTCCTGCGATGCACTGGAAAGAAAGTTAAGGCGCTTACTAGTATTGCTGGGCGCACGACATGATGCTCGAGTGGAAACGTCTTGTACTGACCCTAGAAATAATTTAAGAAGTCCGAATGTACGGCGTGTTCAACGTTCTCAGAAAGTCGCTATGGCTTTTGCAATGCCCGTCCTGGCGGACAAAACCGATACTTCGCAGGAGATTATAGCGGCAGAATGGCAAGACTCACGCGTTGTGGGCAAGTTGTCCCGGTATATGGATGCAGCTGACTGTGAGCTACTAGAACAATTTCTACGCAATGTCATACCGCGCCTGGAAGTTAAAAGTACGACAAAGGCTTTAAACTGTCCATCGCAACGCCAGGAGCCTGGAGGTTTTGGGCAGTATCGCACTTTGAGTTTTCGCGTGACCGCCCTCAAGGCCCTCGAGGGAAAGGAATTGGAAGCCTGGCGTGGTAAAGTAAACTAGAGGAAATAATTCTACCCGGTTCATGAAAATATTAATCAAACCTCTAATTACCTGCCTGCTGCTCTTTGTTTTGAGCGATCCTTATTTATCCGCGCAGGAGGAGATGCTCGAAGCACAGTGGCAGGCATATCAGGTAAGGTTTCGCTTCATTGGTCAATCATCGGCTTACACCTGTGACGGCATTGAGAGTACTTTATCTCGATTATTAAAGTTGCTAGGCGCGCGTGATGACGTACGTGTGGAAGCATCCTGCTACAGTAGTAACAAGCCAGAACGGATTCTCAGAGTAAAGCTTGCGTTTGCCTTACCTGTGCCCGCAGACAAGACCGATATAGCCGCAGAGATTATTCCTGCGCAATGGCAGGAGGTAAAAATCATTGGTAGTCAAAGTAGATATCTGGACGAAGGTGATTGCGAATTACTGGAACAATTTCAGCGTCAGGTTCTACCGCTTTTGCCAATACGCAATCTGAAAAATAAGATACGTTGCTTTCCATATCGTCAAAATTACAATTCTTCCAGGGCACACTATTCTGTATTGAAGGCTATGGAGAAAATGGAATTGGAAGTAAATCGAGATGAGGAAGACATTGATAGCTCACAAACGACAAAGTGAAAGATAAATGCAAACGGCCATAATTATTGGTGTCGGGCCTATTGAAGGTCTGGGCGCACAACTTTGCAGACGTTTTGCGCAAAAAAAATTTCACGTTCATGTCGCTGGTCGTAGCGAAGCGAAACTAGATGACGTTGTCTCATTGATCGAATCAGAAGGTGGTCAGGCAAGCACTTGTGTGACCGACGCTACTGACGAAACTCAGGTAATTAATCTCTTCGACAAAGCAACTCTTTCTGGGTCACTGGCGCTGGCTGTCTACAATGTGGGTAACAACACACCAGGGCGAATTAGCGAGATGGACGCCGACTCTTTTATAAACAGCTGGAAAAGTGGTTGCTATGGTGGTTTTTTGTTTGCTCGTGAAGCCACTCGACGAATGCAGCCTAATAATGCCGGTACGATATTATTCACCGGCGCCAGTGCGTCATTGCGCGGCCGAGCAAATTTTGGTGCCTTTAATTCCGCAAAGGCAGCACTAAGAACGCTAGCCCAGGCATTGGCGAAGGAAGTTGGCCCGGAAGGAATACATGTTGGCCACATCATCATAGACGGTTCAATTAATGGCGAGAAAATAAAAAATCGATTTCCGGAGTATGCCGAAAAACTTGGCGAAGATGGAATGGTAGATTTGCAGGGCATCGTTGATGCCTATGAATTCATGTACGAGCAAAAGAAATCTGCATGGTCATTTGAAATCGATATACGGACATCGATTGAAAACTGGTAGGCAATTTGTTTGGTGGGCATATCCAGGATAAAACTGAAGAGAGTTTCCGCTTTGCGTCGTATCTGTACTTTCTTCTTTTTTTCTTATCGAGTCCTGCGGAGGCATAGATCGTCATTTAAGACAATGTTTAACTACCCAGATCACGAGGTACGACTTCAATATAGCTACACCAGATAAGATGGGTCCCTGCAACAGAGTGAACAGATAGTATCTGTCAATATTAAACTGAAGTTTTGATGCACACTAAGCTACTTTAGTATCCATATCAAAATCCGGATAACTCAATTCCTCTGCCACCGGGCCTATGCTATTAAAAGTCAAAGGGCTCGGTTCAGAAAAATAATGTCCCTGTGCATATTGCACACCAATCCCGGATAAATAGTCGGCGACGGCTTTTGAAGGTACTGATTCGGCAATAATGACTTTCGGAACGTGTCAACCTCATATGGACAGTCATTTAAAAGATAACATCTATTTCACATAGCCAGCGGCTGTTAATGTTGGGAAGTTAACGCGCGTGTCAACGATGGCACCCTCTTCGGTTGGCACAACCGGATTGATGGCGACGGTCCTTGGTGGCATTGGCACAAGGGGTCGCCCACGCACAAAGCGTTCCGGGTTACGCGGGTAACGCGCATCCAGGGCGCGCTGTTTCTGTTTGGCGACGTCCTGATAGCGCCCGGTAAAGACTTGTTCCGGGGTAAAGCCTGCCAG
>JBLIML010000038.1:0-24984 GCA_047638675.1 Planctomycetota bacterium
CCCAGGGCACGATATATATGACGGGTGATAAAATGACCGTTTATTACACTGATGAGGATGAAATGGACCACCTCATTATGCAGGGGCGCCCTGCGACTTATAAGCAGTTGCCTGACGAAAGCAGTGTCTATGATTATGCCGAAGCACTGACAATGGAATACTATGAGTTGAAAGAATATGTGATATTAATAGATGATGCGCTGGTAACACAGGAGGGACTGCGCTTCAGTGGTGACAGAATTGAATATGATACAAAGCTTAGCCAGGTAAAGGCCTGGAGTAATAAAACAGCTATCGATCCTGACACAAGCAAGGCCGGGCCCGAAAAGAAAGAACGGGTTAAGATAATCATCAAAAAGAAAAAAGACAACTGCGACGATAAGGAATATGAGCTCAGCCTGGATCCCGCGCAGTTGGTAATATTCACGCGAGAATGTGAAAAAAAGAAAGCGGAAAAAGAAGAATAATATTGTTGTTTACTATTCATAATCATTCACCTTCGCCAATGGGACGTATCGGCAGAGCGGAAGCGGCATGAGCGTCCTTTCTGCCCGTCATTTATCCAAGAGCTTTCGCTCTCGCACTGTTGTCCATGACGTCAGTATCACCGTGCAAAGTGGCGAAATCGTTGGCTTGCTGGGGCCGAACGGCGCAGGGAAAACCACCAGTTTCCACATGATCGTCGGTTTGATCCCCTGCGAAAAGGGCACTATCCACCTCAACGATGACGAAATTAGCCACATGCCCATGGATCAGCGCGCCAATAAGGGTCTTGGCTATCTGCCGCAAGAAGCCTCGGTGTTCAGAAAATTGACAGTTGAGGAAAATATCATGGCGATTTTGCAAACCCGGCCAAAACTGTCCATTGCCGATAGAGATAAACGACTCGAATTTCTACTCGATGAATTTCATATATCACATCTTCGTGAAAACCTGGGAATGAGTCTCTCGGGAGGAGAACGCCGACGGGTCGAGATCGCCAGGGCCCTGGCTACCGAACCACAATTTTTACTGCTGGACGAACCTTTCGCAGGCATCGATCCCATCTCAGTCAGTGATATACAACGGATAGCCATCTATCTAAAACAAAGCGGCCTGGGCATTCTGATTTCAGATCATAATGTCCGCGAAACACTGGGCACCTGCGATAGAGCCTACATTGTCAATGAGGGCAGAATTGAGGCAGAGGGTTTGCCTGACGAAATCCTTGCCAATCAACGAGTACGCGACATTTATCTGGGAGACCAGTTTAAATTGTGAAATAGTTAACTATCATTGCAAACATTGGCCCGATTTTTGCGCTAGAATAGAAATATGAAAGCTTCATTACAATTAAGAATCGGTCAAAGCCTGACCATGACACCACAATTGCAGCAAGCAATACGCTTGTTGCAATTGTCCAGCATGGAGCTTGAAACTGAAATCCAGGACGTGCTGGACTCTAATATGATGCTGGAACGTGAGGAAGACCATTCACAGCAGGGCAACGGCGAAGATAGCAATAGCGAAAAATCAGCCTCCCTTCAGGTTAACGATGCCAGCGATTTTACTGATTCACCCCCTGAGACACACGCCTCCGAAACAGAAACTGGCTTAAACACTGACAATATTCCGACAGAGCTGCCAGTGGATAGTGTCTGGGAAGATATCTATGACGGCAATACCAGTTATTCCTCGCCACAGGGCAGTAGTGATTACAACGGTTTTGAAAACCAGGATACAGAAAGCAAAACGCTTTCTGCTCACTTGCTTTGGCAACTTAATCTTACTCAAACCAGCGACAGCGATAGAGCCATTGCGATAGCAATTATTGATGCTTTGGATGACGACGGTTATTTGACGTGCTCCCTCGAAGAAATACTTGGGTCTATGGGCGATGAACAAGGACTGGAAATTGAATTAGACGAAATCGAAGCCGTGCTACATCTGATTCAAAGTATGGAGCCTGCAGGTGTCGCCGCTCGGGATTTGCAGGAATGCCTGAGTTTGCAACTCGCTCAGCACGACCCGAATACAGCCTGGTTAAAAGAAGCGAAAGAACTGGTCAATTCGCACCTCGCTTTATTGGGAGGGCACGATTACAACCGTCTGCTCAGACAAATGAAGCTTTCTCGTGAACAACTGCAAGAAGTGGTGTCGTTTATCCAGTCGCTAAACCCTCGTCCAGGAAACCAGATACAGGAGTCGCGAATTGAGTATATCGTTCCAGATGTGTTTGTGAAAAAGGACAAGGATGCCTGGAAAGTCGAGCTGAATGTAGAAAATATGCCCAGACTGCGTATTAACTCCGAATACGCCAGCATGATTAAGCGAGCTGATTCCAGCGATGATAATACCTCGCTTAAATCACACTTGCAGGAGGCTCGATGGTTTATAAAAAGTCTGCACAGCCGAAGCGAGACTCTACTTCGAGTCGCCACTGCAATTGTGGAACGACAAAGAGCCTTTCTTGATTACGGCGAAGAAGCCATGAAACCTTTGGTGCTGCATGACATTGCAGAATCTCTAAGTTTGCATGAATCCACCATTTCCCGGGTTACCACTCGCAAATACATGCACACGCCCCGCGGGATATTCGAGTTAAAATACTTTTTTTCAAGTCATGTGGGCACTGATCTCGGTGGCACTTGTTCTTCAACGGCCATTCGTGCGTTAATAAAGAAATTAGTCATCGCTGAGAAACCTGAAAAGCCGCTGAGTGACAGCAAAATTGCTGCGGTTCTTGGAGACCAGGGAATCAATGTTGCGCGCAGAACAGTAGCAAAGTACAGGGAGGCAATGACAATTCCGCCATCAAATGAAAGAAAACGGCTTATATAATAATCTGCTATTCAATGCTGCGCTGTAAACCAATCATTTATTCTGTTTTCTCGACATCTCAACTATCTGCACACGCCTAAACGGAGACAATCATGCAAATAAACCTCACCGGCCACCACATTGATATTACAGATTCCTTGCGAAACTACGTTGAAGCCAAGTTTGAGCGCCTTCAGCGTCATTTTGACAATATGACTAACACGCACGTTATCCTGACAGTGGAAAAAGAAAGACAAAAGGCAGAGGCGACAATAAACGTAAATCGCGGCCAATTATTTGCCGAAGCTGAACATGAAGATATGTATGCCGCTATTGATAGTCTGGTTGATAAATTAGACAGGCAGGTTAAAAAGCACAAAGAAAAACTTACAGATCATCATCAAAGTGAAGGTAGTATTAAAAATCGCGAGGCGCTGAATGATACTGAACAGCATTAACCCGCGACGCTCGATCTCTTAGGCTTATGCAAATTTCCGAAATCCTTTCTACTGATCGGATCTGTTTCGATTCCGATGGCACAAGTAAAAAAGCAGCGCTGGAAACTCTGGCCAGCCTCATAGCCAAAGATAATTCCAATCTCACACAGAACGAAGTCTTCAACAGTTTGTTGGCGCGTGAAAGGCTAGGCAGCACGGGTCTAGGTCATGGCGTTGCTATTCCTCACGGGCGACATAGCAATGACAATAAAACACTGGGCGCCTTTATAAGAATGCAAAAGCCTGTGGATTATGATGCTGTCGACAGGCAGCCCGTCGACATACTCTTCGCTTTGTTGGTGCCTGAAGAATCTACTGACGAACATCTGCAAATTCTTTCCAGTCTGGCGGAAAAATTTAGCGACGCTACACTGTTAAATAAATTACGCACAGAAAAATCAGTGGAAGGAATTTATACTCTGCTGTCGGAGTAGTCGCCAGACGCCACTCAGCTGACAAATAAATTAAGGATCTATCAGAAAATTATTTTCTGACTTGTTTAATTCTAATTGGTAGTTGATTCATTATTATCACACACGGAACAGAAATCATGTCGACCCAGTCTGAACCGATCACCATTGAAGACTTGTTTCGCGAGTACAGTGAGAAACTACAACTCCAGTGGGTTGCCGGACAAGAAGGTAAGAACAGGGAAATCCTGCCGGAAAACATGGCCAATAGAGAGCAGGGCGCGGCCGAAAAAAGTCTGGATCTAACCGACGAAATATCGCTTACGGCTCTCGTTTCCACAGGCAAATCCTTTGTTGGCTATCTAAACCTGATTCATCCTCATCAGATTCAAATACTCGGTAACACAGAGCTTAGCTATATAGAAAACCTTCGGGCGACCACGCGCGATGATGTTATTAGACAATTGTTTGATCATGATCCAGCGTGCATCTTGCTGGCTGATGGCAGAGAGATACCCGAGCACTTAAAACAAAAATGTGACGAATTGAACGTTCCCATGCTGATATCTCCATTAAACAGCAACCGACTGATTGATTCCTTTCATTACTACCTGGCAAATTTATTCTCCGAAGACCTCACCATACATGGTGTATTTATGGAGGTCATGGCTATCGGCGTATTGATAACCGGTCCAAGTGGGGTCGGTAAAAGCGAATTGGCACTGGAATTGATCACCCGTGGTCACAGGCTAATCGCCGATGACGCTCCGCAGTTTTCCCGTATAGCACCTGATATCATCAATGGTACCTGCCCGGCAACATTACGCGATTACCTGGAAGTGCGCGGCATGGGCATCATTAATATTCGCAGACTCTACGGCGACAGCGCAATTAAGGAAAACAAATACCTGAAGCTTATCGTGAGGCTCGAACCGATGAGCGAGGAACAGATGTTACAGCTTGACCGTCTCGAAGGCAGTCATATGACAAGGAGTATTATGGAAATAGATATTCCGGAGATAACTTTGCCGGTTACCCCCGGCCGCAACCTTGCTATTCTGCTGGAATGCGCGGCAAGAAACCATAACCTGATCGCAAGTGGATATAATGCAGCTGAAGAATTTATCGAAAACCAACAACAAATGATTAACCTTCAAAGTGAGTAAAACAACAATGCGAAGACTGGTTATTGTCAGCGGCATGTCAGGCGCAGGCAAGTCTGTGGTATTAAACACTCTGGAAGATCTGGATTTCTACTGCATCGATAATTTGCCGGTAAACTTGCTGGACGGACTGAGCGCACTGCTAATCAACGACGAAAATGAACTCCCACAACAAGTGGCGGTGGGCATCGATGCACGCAATCCGGCTGATTCGTTAGCGGCACTACCTGACTCTATCGCCAGATTCAAAGCTAATGGTATCGCTACCGAGCTTGTGTTTATGGAAGCAGGAGATGATGAACTGACTAAACGCTATAGTGAAACTCGACGCAAGCACCCATTATCATCAGAGAATGTGTCTCTCACTGACGCTATCGCAAACGAGCGAATTATTTTAGCCGAATTATCTGACTGTGCTGATTTGCGTATTGATACCAGTCACACTGTTGTTCATGATCTGCGTGCGATCGTGCATGACCGCATTGCATTAAGAACTTCATCAGAATTATCAATATTATTTTTATCATTTGGTTTTAAGCGAGGCACTCCCCGCGAAGCTGATTTCGTTTTCGATGTTCGTTGCCTACCCAACCCTCACTGGGACAATAACCTGCGCCGTTATACCGGCAAGGATCAGCCGGTTGCTGACTTTTTATCAGCGCAGCCAATGGTTGTAGACATGCAGAATCACTTGATAGACTTTTTTGAATTTTGGATACCGAAATTCAAAACAGAGAACCGTAGTTATTTATGTATTTCGATAGGTTGTACCGGCGGTCATCACCGTTCCGTGTATTTGATCGAAAAGCTCGCCGCACATTTTAAGTCTCTGGACAACAAAGTTTTAGTCAGACATAGAGATTTATAATGAGTGTTGGATTATTGCTAGTGAGCCATGACGGAATTGCTTCATCCTTGTTGGACACCGCCATGCAGATGATCACTGATTGCACACTCAACATCGAATTGTTGACGGTTGAGCGGGACAGCGATCCGGATGAAATGCTTAAGCACGCCCATCACCTGGTCAATAAACTGGATACCGGTGATGGGGTGCTGATACTAAGCGACCTTTTTGGCTCAACTCCCTGTAATATTGCAATGGCCTGCACTACAAACGCCAAGGTCAACGCCATCGCCGGGCTTAATCTTTCCATGTTAGTAAGAGTTATGAATTATCCCGAGCTGGATTTATCTGATCTGACGGTCAAAGCCATCAGTGGTGGACAGGAAGGTATTTTGCAAATACGACAGAAAGAAGAACATGCAAACTAAACCAATAACGATAGTAAATAAACTCGGCCTGCATGCCCGCGCAGCGGCTCGTTTCGTCCAGACGGCTTCAGCTTTTGAATGTGAAATAAACGTATGCCTTAACGGGAAAAAGGTGAGCGGCAAAAGCATTATGGGGATTATGATGCTGGCTGCAGCGAAAGGCACAAGCATCGACATCACTACAGCTGGTGTTGACGAAATCGACGCTCTGGCACAATTGGAAGCGCTGATTCTTGATAAATTCGGAGAGGCCGAATGACTATTGCCTTACATGGCATGGGGGTATCTCGAGGAATTGCCATAGGCAATGTTCATATCATTGAACGCGACCAACTCGAGATCGTGGAATATCAAATAAGCGATACCGCTGTTGATGCCGAAGTCAAACGTCTACAAGATGCGGTGACTCAGGCGAAGCAACAGTTACGTGCGATTCGAGATCACATACCTGAATCCACCAGTGTTGATATTGCGGCGTTCATCGACACCCATTTGTTGATGATGGACGACAACGCCCTGACCCAGGAACCCATTCGGCTTATAAAAGAAAATAAGTGCAATGCTGAGTGGGCTTTAAAACAACAACAAGATGCACTGGTGGCGGCCTTTGAGGAAATGAACGATCCGTATTTACGCACGCGACGTGACGATGTCGACCATGTTGTTAATCGCATTCAACGAATATTGCTTAAACACGTGCCCTTGCCCCATGAGGTGCCAGACAACAGGCTCAATGGCTATATAGTCCTGGCCGACGACTTAACACCGGCAGATACGGTTCTGATGCAGCACCAGGGTATCGTCGCGTTTATTACTGAGTACGGAGGGCCAACTTCCCACACGGCAATATTGGCAAGAAGCCTGGGGATCCCAGCGGTTATCAGTTTGCACGACGCGCTGCAGTATATTGAAGAAGACGACCTAATTGTTATTGACGGCACGCGCGGCACCGTGTTGGTTGATCCTGATAATCGTAGTCTTGCTTACTATCGTCAACAACAGCAGCAGGACATAAGCTATTATTCCGGTTTGAGCAAGTTCAAGGATGCGCCTGCACTGACAAAGGATGGCGTGACCATAGGCTTAATGGCCAACATCGAATTACCTCGCGATTTTGATACCGTTCGTGAAGTCGGTGCCAATGGAGTGGGTCTATATCGGACAGAATTTCTTTATATGAATCGAGAGACGCCTCCTGATGAAGAAGAACATTTTGA
Organism: Planctomycetota bacterium; assembly: GCA_047638675.1. Lineage (GTDB taxonomy): Bacteria > Pseudomonadota > Gammaproteobacteria > Eutrophobiales > Eutrophobiaceae > WLWS01. The sequence continues at coordinate 7,362 of JBLIML010000038.1, forward strand.
AACATACCTGAAGGTGCTCGACAAACTAAACGGATTACCGCTGACAATACGCACTCTGGATCTGGGCGCTGACAAACAGGTCGATGGTGGTCGCCAGGATGGTCCAATCCAGTCAAATCCTGCGCTGGGATTGCGGGCAATTAGATTATGCTTGAAAGAACCCTCTTTGTTTCGACCACAACTGCGAGCTATTTTCCGTGCATCGGCACGCGGCACCATAAGATTGATGGTGCCCATGCTTTCAAACCTGCAGGAAATGCAGCAGGTGCTGCAATTAATTGTCGAGATTAAAGAAGAACTCGATGCTGAAAAAGTTGACTATGATCACGATATGCCCATCGGCGGCATGATTGAAGTCCCGGCAGCGGCGATATGCGCAGATATATTTGCTCACCATCTGGATTTTCTTTCCATCGGCACCAACGACTTAATTCAATACACTATTGCCATCGACAGAGTTAATGACGAAGTCAACTATCTCTATGACCCACTACATCCAGCTGTGCTACGTTTGATCAATACGACCTTGCAGGCAGGAAAGAAGGCGAACATTCCCGTGGCCATGTGCGGCGAAATGGCTGGCGAGGCACGATTCGCTCCACTGTTGCTCGGTTTGGGTCTTCGAGAGTTTAGTGTGCATCCCGCTGGCCTTCTCGAACTGAAAAAAATCATTACCGAAACGAACACCAGCAGACTTGCCAGTTTCACCAAACGCGTGCTGGCGGCAAGCAGCGGCGTTGATATCGCCATTATGCTTGATAAACATAACCAGAGATTTCACTAGCATCATGTAATTATAAAAACACAGGCTGTTATCAAACGCCTTATTCTGTGCCCCAATTTACGTTCCCCAAATACCAACAGCACTGCTACACTAAACGCTGATTACCAATAACTCTGGCAATGAACGCACTAACCCGACAAGAAACCTTACTAAACGCTTTTTCTTCAGAAGAGTTTGGAGAAGTGCGCGCCTTGCTTGGCGAAATGCATCCATCAGAAATCGCCGATCTGCTGGAAAGCTTGCCCCCCAAAGAAAGAGAGACGCTTTGGGATCTGATTGAGCCTGCGCTTGAAGGTGATGTGCTCTCAGAAGTACAGGATGTTGTGCGTGCAAATTTACTCGGGCACATGCAACCACGGGAGGTCGCTGAGGCTACAAAGGATCTGGATATAGACGATGCTGCAGATATCCTCCAGGACTTGCCAGATAATGTCGTGGAGAGTGTTCTTGATTCCATGGATGCGCAGAATCGTGAACGCCTTGCCACCGTTCTGTCCTATCCGGAAGACAATGCCGGCGGTCTAATGAATACCGAAGTTGTCTCTATCCGAGCTGACGTATCTCTCGACGTGGTTTCACGGTACTTACGTAAACTTGGATCAATCCCTGAACAAACCGACAACCTCATGGTTGTTGATCGTGATAATCATTATTTGGGAGTCTTGCCTCTAGCAGACATCTTAACCAAAAAACCAGATACCAGTGTCGGCGAGAACATGATCGAGGAAGAGGGTATCCCTGCCGATACACCCGACCATGAGGTCGCCAGAACATTCGAGCAGCGCGACTGGTTTTCTGCCGGCGTGGTGAACGACAAGGGCAAGCTCCTTGGCCGCATCACTGTTGACGATGTTGTCGATGTCATTCAGGACGAAGCTGAACATACGGTGCGTAGTATGGCAGGGCTAGGCGATGATGATATGTTTGCCCCTGTACTCATCACCGCCAGGCGTCGAACAATATGGCTAGGCATAAATCTTTTAACGGCATTTCTCGCCTCATGGGTGATCGGTCGTTTCTCCGCTACCATTGAACAACTGGTGGCTTTGGCTGTTCTGATGCCCATCGTCGCCAGTATGGGTGGCGTCGCTGGCAGTCAAACATTGACCATTGCTATTAGAGGCATCGCCCTTGGTCAAATAAACAAAGCCAATTCCCGCACATTGATGATGAAAGAAGCGGCGGTAGGTATTTTCAATGGGCTTATCTGGGCGGCTGTTGTTGCCGTAGTAGCAAGTCTGTGGTTCAAGGACACATCTCTTGGGCTTATTCTCGGTCTTGCGATGATAATTAACCTCACGGTGGCGGCATTTGCTGGCGCACTAATACCAATGACGCTTAAACGCTTCGGCATTGACCCTGCCATCGCCGGTGGTGTGCTGTTAACTACCGTCACTGACGTTGTTGGCTTCATGACCTTTCTTGGTTTAGCAACTTTGTTTTTAATTCACTAGTCCTGCCAAAACCCACTTCCTGTCCTCTCGCGCCTATGCCTCAGGCGCTTTCATTCTCTACTTTGTTGCTAAAAAAGAACAAGTTTCGCAATGACTGCAAATACTGTCTTGATAAACCAGAAGAATTAAATTATTAATAAAATCATCAATATAGTACAGCCCCGCAAACATTCCACTAGAGTGATTATTAGAACTGTAACCCTATTAATTAGCTTGTTGTATATATGCTATAGGAGGAATATTCTTAGATAGATGTCTGGCTGATAAAACAGTCCGTACGCGATTTTCGCACTTGTCGACATATATAAGATTCGGAGAATTACAGATGATACAAAGCATAAACAAAACCGGCCTGTTGTTTTTGGCTCTCATGGCATGGCAGTTACAAACGCAGGCTGCTGTGATCGAAGAAGTCGTGGTCACCGCGACTAAACGCGGCGACCAAAGTATTCAGGATATCGCTGGCGGCATCAACGCCTTGAGCGGTGATGATCTGCAAGACAGGGGCATTCTTGATTTTGAAGGATTTGCTGGCAGCATCCCTGGCTTACAATTTCAGGATCTCGGGCCGGGTGACAAGGAATACATCATTCGCGGTATTAACGGTAATGGGCCCGCCGTTGTTGGTGCCTATTTTGACGAATATGTGATTACCTCAAATGATCAACAAGATGGTGGTGGTAAGTCTGCACCAATCAAACTGGTTGATCTGGAACGAATTGAAGTGTTGAACGGCCCTCAAGGCACACTTTACGGTGCCAACTCTATGGCCGGTAATATCAAGTTCATTCCGCGCAAACCGGACGCTGAAGCATTCGATGCCTATCTTGATAGTGATTTTTCAGCAACAAAAGAAGGCGGTTTCAATTACACCTTCAGTGGCGCTGTCAATATTCCTTTAGTTGAGAATGTGTTGGCTTTGCGTGTTGTGGGAGTAAGAACAGATAACGATGGCTGGATTGATCAACCGCGCCTGCAAGATGGTCCGACCAGCTTTACCGGCAATGCAAAAGATATCAACGATGAACAGACCAATGGCGGCAGGATTATGCTGCGTTGGACGCCGAATGATAAATTTACACTGGACTTGATGTATCTTAATCAGGATCTTGAAACCGGCGGATCGCCGCGATTTACCGCAAAAGGCGCAACTGCCTGGCCAGCTCTAAGTCCGGAGGTGGCAGCCGCTGCTACCGCTGTCGGCATTGGTCTTCCAGTAGCGATCCCGGGTCTGCAAGCCTTAACGCCGAGCGAGGATTTCGTCAATACTGACATTACTGTAAACCCACGCAACGACGAAGCAAAACTGTGGGGCGCAACAGCCGCCTATCAGTTCGATGTTGGCACAGCGACGGTCTCTGCCAGTAATTTTAAACACGACATTAATTTTGTTTTTGATAGCACCCCGGTCTTGGCTTTTTTCGGTGTCCCGGTTCCGGGCAGCACCGTGCAACCGCAGACTTATGAGACGACCATGGTCGAAGCGCGCTTTGCGTCATCGCTTGATGGACCCTTTAACTTTGTCGCCGGCTTCTTCTATCAACAAGATAAGAACAGATTCGAAGTGCAGGTGCCAACAACCGATGGAAGGGGAAACCCCGCCCAACCATGGGATCCATCTAATGCTAACGATTTTTTTGGTGGCGGCACTGCCTTCTTTGGTCGACTTAGAGAGGACAAAACCACACAAAAAGCCGTGTTCGGTGAAGTGACCTACAGTTTTATGGATCGCTTTGAATTACTCGTCGGCGTACGTGCCTTTGAAACCGAACAGGAATCTGTACAGCAAACACTACACAATTTTGGCGGCTCGGCGGGTGCAGCGGCGGGAATAACCATCGGAACCAATGCTCAGGGTAATGCGATTGGTCTTATTGAGATCAACGACAATACCGTCAAACCCAAAGTCAGTTTGGCATTTGATGTGTCCGACGACATTATGGTCTATGGGCTTTATTCAGAAGGCTATCGTGTCGGTGGCGTCAACAACGCCAACCAGCCATTTTCCCCCGGTGTTCCGCCATTCTTTGACTCGGATAAGCTGGAAAACATCGAATTTGGCATTAAATCTCGACTGCTAGATGGCGCCCTGCAAGTGAACGCGTCAATCTTCTTGATTGACTGGAGCAATATCCAGGTAGAACCCCGTGATCCGGTGAGCGCCACGCCTTTTACCACTAATGGTGGTGCGGCTGAAGTTAACGGTTTTGAATGGGCGGTGAAATGGCTAGCGAATGACAACCTTCAGTTTGATCTGACTGGAACTTATCTTTTCGACCACGAGCTGAGCTCAGATCAACCCGCCTTAGCCGCTTCGCCTTTGATTATTGTAGGGCTGAAAGGTGACACGATTCCCAACACACCGGATCTCCAGCTGTACGCTTCTGCCACTTATGATACCGAATTGATGGGCAAACCATTCTCCTTCATAGCTGATATGACATATCGTGATAGCACCGACACAGAATTTAGAGCCAATGATTTGTTCAATATCCATCTTGATTCTTATGCGGTATTTAATCTATTTGCCTCCATGCAAGTCACTGAGCATTTTTCAGTGGGTGCCTATGTGAAGAATCTCAGTGATGAACTTGCTGTGTACGACGGCATAAACACCTTCCAGGATCCTGCGTCGCTTATCGCGGCACGACCAAGGACTGTTGGTGCGACATTGAAATGGGCATTTTAACACTCGTTTAAATTAAGTTTGTCTTCTCAAACGCCCGCTTCATGTGGGCGTTTTTGATCCTGCGCACATCATTTTTATGGGATACTTTCTATGCTTTGAACTGATTCTGTAAATTAAAACTAAAAGAACGTAAACATCATGTATGTGACGGCACACGAATTATTTAAGCGATTTATGGCTGGGCTGGACGCACAGCCTGAAGCCTCGGTGGTTCACTCTCTCGCCGAATCACCCAGGCTAGGAGACTTTCTTGGTGTACTGGATCCAAACTTGTCGCTGGACTGGTCTTCAAAAGACTTTCAGGGTTTGCCATCATTACGAGAAAAAGTATTAGCGCGAACAGGCACGGCTAAGGAATGTATAGTCGAAGACGTCTTAATAACAGCAGGCACCGCTGAAGCAAATTTCCTGGCCATTAGCCAACTAGTACAACCTGGCGACGAGATAATTGTCGATGTACCTGGTTGGCCCCAACCTCTGGTTCTTGGCGATGCCATTGGCGCTACGGTAAAACGACTTCAGCGTAAGGAAAATCAGGCATGGCGCTTTGATTTGAACGAGCTATCCGAATTAATAACGGATCGCACAAAGTTAATTTTCTTATGTAACCCGAACAATCCGACAGGGCAGGTTATTCATGAAGAAGAGTTAAAAGAAATCATTACACTGGCGGATAAAGTGGGTGCTTATGTGCTTTGTGATGAAGTGTATGCTGGCCTCGAGTGGGATGGTAAAACCATTCCCAGAGTCGCTAACCTCTACGACAAAGGCATCAGCACAGGCAGTGTTTCAAAAGTTCTCGGTTTACAGGGTCTGCGTACCGGATGGATAGTTTGCCGTGACAAAAAGCTTATTTACGATGCCATGGTTTTGCGTGAAGACACCAGTGAAATCATGAATATCATGGGTGAGGCTATCGCCGACATTGCCCTGGCTGATGATTATTATTTTAAGGCGATTGAACGCGCCCTTACCGCTGGCCGACACAACCTTGGGCTTGTTAATACATTTATACAGTCTCAGGCCGAACTGGAGTGGCATTTGCCGCCCGCAGGCTTAATCGGTTTTTGCCGCCTTAATTATGAAATGAAATCAGATGCATTCGCCCAGGGTCTGATGCAAATGCCCTTTAGTACTTTTGTTATGCCAGGATCGGCTTACGGCTATCCTGAACATTTGCGTTTGGGTTTTGGTGGTGCAGCAGATGCGGGAGTTGCGAAAGGGCTTGCACGCATGCAACAATTCCTTAAAACCTTGAGAATAAAATCATGAGCGGCACAAATAGCATTTCAGAATTTCGATCAGACACCTTCACCCTGCCAGATGCGGGCATGCGCAAGGCTATTTATAATGCTGAGGTGGGTAACGCAGGTTATGGCGAAGATCCCAGTGTCAACAAACTTGAAAAAACGATGGCAGCATTTTTTGGCTGTGATGGTGCCGTATTCCTGCCTTCAGCAACAATGGCGAATCAAATTGCAATCAGTGCCTGGACAAGACCGGGTGACATGGTCGTTCTTGAAGAATTTGGCCACAGTTATTATTTCGAAACCGGCGCTATGTCGGCAATCGCCGGGGCGCAAGCGCATTTACTCCACGCCAAACGTGGAATCCTCCAGCCGGAAGACATTGCCGATCGCATCACTCATCCCGAAAATCCTTACGCCCGTACAGGTCTTATTGTGTTGGAGAACACTTCGAATTTTGGTGGCGGAACGATTTACCCTCAAAAAACACTGGACGCTATTTTTAAATTAGCAACAAAAAACAAACTCCCTGTCCATATCGACGGGGCGCGAATTTGGAACGTTTTGGCGGCTACAAAAAGTGAGCCAAACAATTTAGTACAACCAGAGGGTTCGCTATCCGTATGTTTTTCCAAGGGTCTCGGCGCGCCGATGGGAGCGGCTTTGCTAGGCAACACTGACTTTATTCACGAAGCCCGCCGAACTCAACAAATGTTGGGCGGCGCTATGCGACAAATTGGTTTTATGGCCGCTGCCGCTTTATATAGCTTTGAGAATAACCGCGAACGTCTGAAGGAAGATCACGAGAATGCTCTTTTTCTTGCAAACGCGCTTTCCAACACTGATGGCATCAACGTAGACCTGGAAGGGGTGCAAACAAATATAATTTATGTGGAGGTTGTGGAGGGCGCTTCCAGAGCCTCCGCATTGGTCACACAACTGGATGACGCAGGAATTCGAACTTTAAATGTAGGTCCTCGTATAAGGTTTGTGACAAGTATGCTGGTGACTCGCGATGACTGTAAACGAGCGGCGAATATTTTTGAGGAACTGCTGTCTAAAGATTAATGTCATAAAAGCAGGGCGTTCATTTTAGATCCGCTTTTCCCGCAGCTACTTTATAATAGCGGCTGCGTTATAATATCAATCTCACATAGCAAACGATCATCATGGGTTCTCGCGAAACACAGGCTTTGATAATAAGCACAGCACTCACACTGTTCAACGAGCACAGCTCAGGCGCTGTCTCGACGAATCGAGTTGCCGAGGCTTGTAATATCAGCAAGGGGAATCTTCATTACCATTTCAAAACGAAGAAAGAGATAATTCAGTCCATTTTTAAAGCAATTGCTGATGAAATGAACGATAGCTGGTATCAGGATCATCTGAATCCCACCATCAAACACATGGCAGAAATGTTTGCGCGGCAACTGCTGCTGATAAACGATTATCGCTTTTTCTATCGCGAGATGCCTGCCCTGTTGCGCTCAGATCCTGTATTACTCAGACGCTATCAGGAGAACCGGGACAAACGAATGAGCTCTCTGGTCAATTACTTTGAAGAACTCTCCAGACTTGGCGTACTCGATTTCAAACATCACGAGTCAATGATCCAGTCCTTTGTCGTTAGCACATGGATCATTTCGGACAATTGGCTGAACTATATTGAATTCAAAAAGTTTGAGCCAACATCGGAAAAGATACTGGAGGGTTACGAAATGATGCTCGACATACTGCGGCCTTATTTTACTCAGCCCTGGGATGAAGTTCTGGCAGAATCCAAGGTCACAATCAAAGGTGTCGTTGAAAATAACCAGGAAGCGCGGGCTCGCCCTCTACCAGCTAAATAAAACCCATTGAGGCACAACGAAATCATCATAAATTTCACTCATGCGCGCTTCCATTTGACCGTCACCGTCCTTGTCTATCAGGTAGTAAGGCTTACCTATCTTCGGCGTTACTTTAGCCATATACATTCTGCCGTTTAAACGGTATTCCTCGATTATGGCATCATCACGTCGAAAGATAGTCACTTCTGGCTCTATGGGCTGACCGCTTTGCAAAGGATCAGGAAGATCCGGAGGCAGTGGCGCATCGGCAAATTCTTCCTCAATCACATCTTCTGCGTACACCTGTCCTGCGAGACAAAGCCCAAGTGCAATTATATATAGTATGTTTTTCATTATCGTTTTCCCGTTACAGTCACCGATCAATCGCAGATCGCTGTAGATCCTGTCGTTGTTTTATTTAAGAATAGCATCAATTTTGACTCGCGTTCGCCCAAACCATTCAATCAAACCTGACCATTAATCAGATTTAACCAGATCAATGGGAATACGTCGACTTATAACGGCCTGGAACAGGGTTTCGGCCAACTCATTTATCCTGTGTTGGGAAGACCGCTTGTTATCGTTCATAATGTGCAACTTCAGCAAACTACCCAGATCCTGATTATATATGACTGCAAACTCCCTTCTCCTTGTAGATGGTTCTTATTATTTATTCCGTGCCTACCATGGGATGCCTGAACTGACCAATGCCGACGGTGAACCTACCGGCGCCATTTACGGCGTGATTAATATGCTGCGTAAGTTGCAAAGAGAATTTATTCCCGATTACTTTGCTGTCGTCTTTGACGCCAAAGGCAAGAATCATCGCCATGATCTGTTCCCCGAATACAAGGCAAACCGACCTCCTATGCCTGATGATCTGCGCTGCCAAATTGAACCCATCCATAACATTATCAGAGCGATGGGTATTCCTTTGTTAATCATTGACGATGTCGAAGCTGACGATGTCATTGGCACACTGGCTGTTCGAGCAGAGGCTGCAGGCCTGGACACCACCATTTCCTCGGGCGACAAGGATCTTGCACAACTGGTGAATAAGAACATTCGATTATTAAACACCATGAACGATGTCACGCTGGATCCGGAAGGTGTGATGGCGAAATTTGGCGTGCCGCCGGAACGTATAATAGATTACCTCACGCTGGTGGGAGACAGCGTGGATAACGTCCCCGGAATACCTAAGGTGGGCCCGAAGACCGCAGCAAAATGGCTAGCGCAATATGGATCTCTTGATGAAATAATCAGTCGTGCGGGTGAGATCGGAGGCAAGGTGGGCGAGAGTCTTCGCGACAATCTTGATCAAATCCCTTTATCAAAAGAACTGGTCACGCTAAAGCTGGATGTCGAGCTTGATATTTTGCCTATCGATCTTCTTTGTGAAGAACCGGACGAAGAGGCGCTAAAAGAGCAAATTAGTCGCTGGCAAATACGAAACTGGTTAGTAGGCTCTGCCGGTGACAAGGCCTCCGCAGACAATAATGAAAAGCAGGTCACGCAAACAAAAGCTGAAGCTGACGTTCCTGCCGACACCTCATCGGCGCCAACAATCGATGCGACGTATGAAACAATACTTAGCGAAGAACAATTTGATCGCTGGTTCAACAAACTGGAACAAGCTGAACTTTTCGCCTTTGATACAGAAACCACCAGTCTTGACTACATGCAAGCGGAGATCGTAGGTGTCTCCTTTGCGGTAATCCCTGGTGAAGCGGCTTATATACCTCTGACTCATGACTACCCGGGTGCGCCCGAACAACTGTCCAGAGAAAAAGTGCTGGAACGCTTGCGACCCTTGCTGGAATCCGCTGAACAATACAAGCTTGGTCAAAACCTTAAATATGACAAAAGTGTTTTGGCCAATCATGGCATTGAGTTAAACGGCGTCGCCCACGACACCATGTTGCAATCTTACGTGCTGGACAGCACGGCCACTCGTCACGACATGGATTCGTTGGCAAAGAAACATTTGAACATTGATACTATTCATTTTGAAGATGTGGCCGGCAAGGGCGCAAAGCAACTGAAGTTCAACGAAGTGCCCATAGAAACGGCGGCCCCTTACGCAGCAGAAGACGCTGACATTACCTTACGCTTGCACCAAACACTCTGGCCAAAGCTACAGGACAATAAGGATCTAATGTCTCTGTACGAAAATATTGAGCTACCTTTGCTAAGCGTGTTGTCTCGCATTGAACGTACTGGCGTTATGATCGACGCCGACAAATTGCTTCAACAAAGCGTTGAACTATCCGAGCAAATGGGCAGCAAGGAAAGACAGGCCCATGATCTTGCAGGACAAAGTTTCAACATTGGCTCACCTAAACAAATCCAGGCCATACTCTATGAAAAGATGGGGCTGCCCGTGTTGGCAAAGACACCAAAAGGCCAGCCTTCGACGGCCGAATCTGTGTTACAGGAGCTGGCTATCGATTATGAATTACCACAATTGATTCTTGATCACCGCAGTTTAAGCAAACTAAAATCAACCTATACAGATAAACTGCCCTTGCAGATTGACTCTGCCAGTGGTCGAGTACACACCTCTTATCATCAGGCGGTCGCCTCAACGGGCAGGCTCTCTTCTTCTGATCCTAATTTACAAAACATTCCTATACGTACAGCAGAAGGCAGACGAATTCGCCAGGCCTTCATCGCGCCGCCGGGTTACAGCTTGATGGCAGCTGACTATTCACAAATTGAATTGCGCATCATGGCCCACCTGTCAGGCGATACCAACCTGCTTAAAGCGTTTAAAAATAATGAAGACGTACATAAGTTCACTGCAAGCGAGGTCTTCGATGTAAGTTTGGCTGATGTCGATGGCGATCAGCGACGCGCGGCCAAGGCGATTAACTTTGGTTTGATCTACGGGATGTCTCCGTTTGGACTCGCCAGGCAACTCGGCATTACTCGTAGCTCGGCCAAAGAGTATGTGGATCGTTATTTCGCACGCTATCCCTCGGTCAAAGCCTATATGGATGAAACACGTATCACGGCAAAGGAAAAAGGTTATGTCGAGACGGTGTATAAACGCAGACTGTATTTACCCGAAATCAATTCAAAAAACGCCGCTCGCAGACAATATGCTGAACGCACCGCGATTAATGCACCAATGCAGGGCACTGCAGCAGATATTATTAAACGCGCCATGATCACTATCGATAAAGAAATTCGTGATCAAAGAGAAAACATCAGAATGGTTATGCAGGTCCACGATGAACTGGTATTTGAAGTCGCCAATGAAGTCATCGATGAAAAGCGCCAACAAATTTGTGCATTAATGAGCGCTGCTGGCGATTTATGTGTACCTTTACTCGTCGAAGCTGGTGTTGGTGATAACTGGGATGAGGCGCATTAAGCTGTTGTATATCAGAGACATCTTTCGCGATCTTTCAACGGAGCAAAGTTTAGATTAAACTTACACAAAACCGATAATCATCTAAATTATTTTCCCTCATATCTGCAACAAACTTCATACTTTAAACAGGAACGAATTATGTTACTGATCCCCGCGATTGATATTAAAGATGGTAAATGTGTGCGCCTGCGTCAAGGCGATATGGAAGACGCGACGATCTATGGCGATGACCCCGTTGCTATGGCTGATCGCTGGATTGAAGCTGGCGCCAGACGCTTGCACATAGTCGACCTTGACGGCGCCGTTTCCGGCAAACCTGAAAACGCCGCCATCATTCACCGTGTTGTGGAAGCTCACCCTTCTATCCCCATTCAGGTGGGTGGAGGTATTCGCGATGAAGACACCATCCAGGCCTATCTGAATGCCGGCGTCAGTTTTGTCATCATCGGCACGCGTGCAGTGACAACACCACATTTTGTTTCTGATGTTTGCCTGGAGTTTCCGAGCCACATTATCGTTGGTCTTGATGCCAAAGACGGCAAACTGGCAACAGAAGGCTGGTCAAAGCTGTCTCATCATGATGCCTTCGATATGGCGAAAAGATTTGAAGATGACGGTGTTGCATCCATCGTATTCACCGACATCGGCCGCGACGGCATGATGAGTAATGTCAACATTGACTCTACTGTTGAGCTTTGCCGCCAAATCACCATCCCGGTCATTGCCTCTGGCGGGATCACCAATCTTGACGATATCAAGGCGCTGTGCGAAGTAGCATCAGAAGGCATAGAAGGTGCGATCACCGGTCGCGCTATCTACGAAGGCACCCTTGACTTCAAAGAGGCCCAGGCGCTGGCAGACAAGCTTTGCGAGGCATAAACCTCACTCTGCGCTTTAGCTTATGCCATTAGCAAAACGTATTATTCCCTGTTTGGATGTCGATGCGGGTCGCGTTGTCAAAGGCATAAAATTCCTTGATATCAAAGACGCTGGCGATCCCATCGAAGTCGCCCGTCGATATGACGCACAGGGCGCGGACGAACTTACTTTCCTCGATATCACCGCTAGTAGCGATAAGCGTCAAACGATGGTGGACGTTGTTGAAGCGGTTGCAAGCCAGGTATTTATCCCTTTAACCGTCGGTGGCGGGATACGAAACCTTGATGATATTCGCCGTATGCTCAACGCAGGCGCGGATAAAGTCAGCATTAACACGGCGGCTGTCGAGCATCCGGAGTTTGTGCAACAAGCCTCAGAACAGTTTGGCTCACAATGTATTGTCGTTGCCATAGACGCCAAACAGGTCTCGGGCGTGGATGAAGAACCGCGTTGGGAAGTTTTCACCCACGGCGGTCGACGAGAAACCGGCCTGGATGTCATCGCCTGGGCGGAAAAAATGGCGGCCTTTGGTGCTGGCGAAATACTGCTTACCAGCATGGACAGAGATGGCACCCGTGATGGCTTTGATCTCGCCCTGACTCGCCGCGTATCTGAAGCGATATCGATCCCGGTGATCGCTTCCGGCGGTGTCGGTACGCTTCAACATCTGGCAGATGGCGTCACTAAAGGCCGCGCTGACGCCGTGTTGGCGGCCAGTATTTTTCATTTCGGCGAACATACTGTACAAGAAGCCAAGCTGTTGATGGCGAAACAGAACATAGAAGTGAGGATGTGAAGCCGTGAGTACGATCAAATCAAGCGACTGGCTTGAGCAAATAAAATGGGGAGAGGATGGTCTGATTCCTGCAATTGCTCAGGATCTCGACTCAGGCCGGGTGCTATGTCTGGCCTGGATGAACCGCGAAGCACTCACGCTAACCGTCGATGAAAAACGAGCAGTCTACTGGTCTCGCTCCCGACAGAAGTTGTGGCGTAAGGGAGAGGAATCCGGACACATTCAGGTAGTACACGAAATCCGGGTGGATTGTGATCAGGATGTAGTGCTTCTAGCAGTCAACCAGGTAGAGAATATCGCCTGCCACACAGGTCGACACAGCTGTTTCTATCTGAAGCTGGAGAACCAGAAATGGCAGGCCGTTGACCCCATCATCAAAGACCCGACGCTCATCTATAAAAAATAACGGCGATTCTCGTCTTTTTATTTGTGTCCTGCCTCAGCTCGTATTAAGTTGTCAGTTATTGTTCACCGATCTGATAAACGACTAATAAAACACCATGGAATTTGAGTTATTTAACAAAATTGCTGCAGTACTGGAAGAACGTAAAAACGCCGATCCTGATTCTTCCTACGTCGCCTCGCTATACGCTAAAGGGGAAGACACTATATTGAAAAAAATTGGCGAGGAATCGGCAGAGTTGATTATCGCTGGCAAAACCCGCGACAGGCAGGCGGTGGTACACGAAACGGCCGACCTGTGGTTCCACACCCTGGTATTGCTCTCTAGTCTGGATCTTGGGCCAAACGACATTATCCTGGAACTCGACAGACGCTTTGGCCAGTCGGGCATTGAAGAAAAAGCCAGCCGGAAATAAAAAATATTCCGAAACTGGCGACAGAGTAGAATATACGAATATTCCGAAGGTGGAAGAATAGCCCTCAGCTTGATAACTTATATCTGGCCTTGGCCTCGAGTTTGTAACATTATTATTTTATTTAAAGTAGGAGAAAGCTAATGAGCTTTGGTATTTGGGAAATGGTTATTGTCCTGTTAATTGTTGCTCTACTATTTGGCACGAAAAAATTGCGCAATATAGGTGGCGATCTTGGCAGCGCCTTAAAAGGCTTTCGTTCTGCTCTCAAAGACGACGATACCGACAAAGTCAGTCAGCAGCCGGAAAGCGGAAACGAAAAACAGGTGATTGACGGCGAAATTGAAGAACCAAGCGAAAGTGTTTCTAATAAATCATAAAGCCACCACCTTAACGTTTGTTCGTTTCGATAATGCGCTACGCTGATGTTTGATATCGGTTTTTGGGAGCTTGCTATCATCAGCATCATCGCGCTCCTGGTAATGGGTCCCGAAAAGTTACCCGGGCTTGTTCGCGACGTGAGCAAATGGGCGCGCACCGTTCGTCAATTCGTGGCACAAACACGAAACGAGATTGAGCGTGGCCTGGAAATTGATCCAGACAATGAACTCAAAAACAAAATTTCAGAACTGGATGAACTGGTAAAAAACGCGCCTGACAATCTGATTCCCCCAGAAAAAACTTCTTTAGATAAATAAGTCTTTATTCTTCTTTTGTAATGACGGATACCTCCCAGCCTCAAAACGATCAGGAACAACCTCTGATTGCCCATCTGGCAGAATTGCGAGATCGTTTATTGCGAGCTTTGACCTGTGTATTTGCGGTCTTCCTTGTGCTCTCTTTTTTCGCTAACGACATATATCATGCTGTTGCCATGCCTTTATTGGCTCAAATGCCTGAAAACACAACCATGATCGCTACCGAAGTGGCCTCACCTTTTCTGGTGCCATTCAAGCTGGCTTTTTTCGCTGCTGTTTTCATCACCATGCCCTACATTCTCTATCAATCATGGGCCTTTATCGCGCCGGGCCTCTATCAAAAAGAATTATATTTCGCAATGCCATTATTGGTCACCAGCATCATTCTTTTTTATGTCGGCATCAGTTTCGCCTATTTTGTTGTGTTCCCATTATTATTTGGTTTTCTGACATCCGCCGCACCGGAGGGCGTATCGGTGATGACAGACATCAGTCATTATCTGGACTTTGTTCTCAAATTATTTTTTGCCTTTGGTCTGGCTTTTGAAGTGCCCATAGCCACGATTTTGCTAATTACCACAGGCATTACAACGACTGAGGCCCTGGCTGAAAAACGCGCATATATCATCGTTGGCGCCTTCGCGATCGGCATGCTACTTACCCCGCCTGATGTGGTTTCACAAATACTTCTCGCTGTGCCCATCTGGCTTTTATTTGAATCTGGCTTGTTACTGAGTAAATATTTTAAGCCGGACGATAAAACTGAAGATTAAATAATTACTGTGAACCGTCGAGACTTTCTCCTGGCCAGTTCGACGCTATTTTTACAGGGCTGCAATTTACAATACGGCCCGGCCCTGATAAATCCCTGCGCAGCAGGCTTACCTCTGCACCTAAGGCAACACGAAGTGATGTTGTCCGCACTCGAGGGCATTGATACAGATCAACTGTGGGACGGTCATGTACATCTGATCGGGAGCGGCGATAGCGACAGCGGCATCTGGGTAAATCCTCACATGCGCAGTCTGCTGCACCCCTTACAATATGCGCAGTTTAAATTCTATCTTAATGCGGCTTGCGCGGATCCTGACAAAGTTGATCACAGTTTTGTCACTCGCCTGTTAAGCCTACATGCAGAACTACCCATTGGCTCGCGATTGTTGTTACTGGCTTTTGATTACACTTACGATGAAAAAGGAAAACAACAAAAACAACTAAGCGCCTTTCATACTCCGAACAATCATGCCGCAAGCATTGCCGAGCAACATCCAAAGCAGTTTGAATGGATCGCCTCAATTCACCCTTACAGAGAGGACTGTGTCGAGCTTGTTTATGAATCGAAAAAAAAACAAGCGCGAGCGGTAAAATGGTTGCCTCCAGCAATGGGCATAGACCCTGCCTCCCCTCTATGTGATCGTTTTTACACGGCGATAAAAGAGTGCGATCTACCCTTGTTAGTTCACGCTGGCGAAAAAAAAGCCGTAATCGGGGCCAATACGCACACCTTTGGCAACCCGCTACGCTTACGCAGACCACTGGAACACGGTGTGCGGGTCATTGTTGCGCATTGTGCCTCCTTAGGAGAATCTCTTGACATTGAAGCCAACGCAAAAGGTAAGTTAATCAGTAACATTAATTTGTTTGACCGATTGATGGGCGAAAAGAAATACGAAGGGAAACTGTTTGGCGAAATCTCCGCCATAACTCAAATCAATCGTCTAGGCCCGGCCCTTGACATGCTTGTCACTCGACAAGACTGGCATCACCGACTTATCAACGCCTCAGATTATCCACTGCCCGCGGTCATGCCATTATTTTCACTTCGAAAAATGTTAGCGGGCAAGTACATAACAAAGGTTCAGGCGGAAGTACTGGGCGAGGTGCGGAAGTACAATGCGCTCTTATTCGATCTATTGTTAAAACGTCACCTGCGGGTCAAAGGACTACGCCTTCAAGATATTGTCTTCGCCAGCAGGCGTTTATTTGATCAGTCGGAGGCTATTAATTAGGGTTTTGACTCGTAGGCACCGGTCGTTCGCCATTGTTCAAAACTCACTCGTCATACATTTCACTCTTCAAAACGAATTCCCATACTAATTCTTTCTTCAGTAATGAAGCCCAATGATTTATAAAAATCTTCCGCTTGTTCGTTCCCCTTCCGTATTTGAAGATTTACTTTCCCACATCCCAGTTCTTTCAAACAGGCGATAGCAAAGGTTACTAATTCTTTCCCAATTCCTTTTCTCCGAAGCTTATGCTCAATAGCTACGGCATATAACCAACCTCGATGCCCGTCATACCCGGCCATACAGGCCCCAATGATAATATTGTTTTCCTCGGCAACGAAAATAAGATCGTCCACCGCAAGTTTTTCGGCAATGACCTTTACTGGATCGTTATGTGACGGGTCATCAGGAAATGCTTTTCTCCAAAAGCTCGCAAGCTCATCTCGCTCAGCGATGTCGAGTTTTCGAATCTTCATGTCGCCAAAATGATGCGTAACTTTTTATTGGTGTTTGCTTTCTTAAATTGAGGAATCTGCCTGTTACCTTAACTGACTATCTTTACTCCCGCGTCGGTTTAAACCATCAATGGTCGTTTGTTGATTTTCACGATCGGATTGACAACTGACACACAAGCGAATTCCTGGAAGTGCTTTTCGACGCGCTTCTGGAATAGCGGCTTCACATTCTTCACATTGCATTAAACTCTCGCCAGAGCCCAGGCGGCTCCTCGCTTCCTTCACGGCGTCTTCGACACTGGCGTCTATTTGATCTTGTACGGCCCCATCACGAGCCCAGCCACTAGCCATATTTTACTCCTGCACTAATTTATTCAATCCATCTTTCGGCGTGCTAAATGTTTTTTGTAAGCCACGGACGCCTCTTTGCCTCGTTCTTGATCGTCTTGTTAGAATCGATTACATTATTTGTTTTTATGGGCACATTATCTGGGTAGCGCACGGCAGTATTTTTTCCTGATCCATAAAGGGGGCGCCCAATGTTTGATTCTTTGCTGAAGTGAAACGAAGTCGCAGTTTCAAGTTCACTTAA